>JANMST010000509.1:0-12560 GCA_031389635.1 Acidimicrobiia bacterium
TTCGTGACTACGCGCGGCGCTTCGACCGCGCGCCTGGGAGTGGGAGCGGCTGTGCTGCCTCGCCTCGAAGCGTTGGGGTGGATCGTCGAAGGACAACCGGGCGCAGACTATGAGGGGATGTTCCGCGCAGTCCGGGGAGCACCGGACCCCGACGGGACCTGGCACCGCCTCGCCACCCTGGCCGAGAAGGGCATCTCCCTGGCGGGGCGGGTCGGAGCGGAACTGGCAGCATTGGCATCGACCAGCAAGAGCTTGTGGGACTCCTTGCTCAGGCATCCTGAATGGCTCGAAGTGCCGGCGACACCGGGGGGGGATCCCCGCCTCTTCGTTCAACAGCGCATCTTCGACTGCGCCCTTGCCGACATCCATCACCGGTGGGATCTCGAAACCGTCACCATGGCCCTCAGCGATCTGGCCGATGAAACGGTGGCGTTCACGATCGACCAGGCCAGGACGGAGCTCGCTGGGAAGTATCCCGGCATAGAGGATGTGTCCGTAGCGGTGATCGCTCTGGGTAAGTGGGGTGGCAGGGAACTGAACTATTCGTCAGACATCGACCTGCTCTTTGTGTACGCCCCGGTTGAAGGCAAGGGTGACGAGTCGCGGCGCCTCGCCAACAAGCTGGCTACGACTCTGATCGACGGATTGAGCCGCCCGACGTTCGAGGGGATTGCCTTCAGGGTTGACGCCGATCTTCGACCCGAGGGCGGCACCGGCCCGCTGGTGAGAACTCTCGACTCATATCGGGCCTACTACGAAAAGTGGGGTGAGGCATGGGAGTTCCAGGCGCTGTTGAAGGCGCGATTTGCTGCCGGTGACAAGGAGCTCGGCGACCGGTTTCTCTCAATGGTTGGAGAGTTCGTTTGGCCGGCCACTATCAGCTCGGACTCGATCCGCCTCCTCCGTCAGCTCAAGACGCGATCCGAAGAAGGAGCCGACCCCGACGACATCAAGCGAGCTCCGGGCGGAATCAGGGATGTCGAGTTCTCGGTCCAGCTCCTCCAACTGGTTCATGGCCGGGCCGACCGTGAACTGCGCCCTCCCGGGACCTTCCCGGCCATCTCCGCTCTCACCGCTGGTGGGTATGTGCGCCAGGACGACGCCGACGCCCTGGCCGACTCCTACACGTTCCTCCGGAACGTCGAGCATCGCCTGCAGATGTGGCAGATGGCTCAGACTCATCGTTTGCCCACGGACCGCGAACAGCTGGCTTTCGCCATGGGATACCGCGCTTCCGATCGGTCCGCCGTCGACCAGTTCAACGCCGACCTGAGCAGGCACCGTCATCAGGTCCGAAGCCTTCATGAGCGTCTCTATTACCGGCCGCTGCTGGAAGCGTTTGCCGCCGCCTCGCCGACCGGCCTGGCCCGGGATAGGGCGGTGGCCCGGCTCGAAGCACTCGGCTTCGTCGATCTACGGGCGGCCGCCCAGGCCATCGAGGACCTGACGACAGGCATGTCGCGACGATCGAGACTGATGCAACAGTTGTTGCCCCTGATGGTGGAGTGGCTGGCCGATACTCCCAACCCGGACATGGGCCTCAATCAGCTCACGACGCTGGTCGCCGTCAGCCGGGACAACGCCGAGCTCACGGCGATTCTCCGCGACCGCCCCTCAGCGGCCCAACGACTCTGTCACCTCCTGGGATCGAGCCGCCTGGTCAGCACCTTCATCGATCGAATCCCCGAGTTCCTGCCCCGGCTGGCCGACGACAGGCTGCTGCTGGAGCTGCCGTCACCAGAGGACACCCATCGAGCTCTCGAGCGGATGCAGCTTCGTCCCGATCGAGATGCCCGGATGGCCTCTCTCCGAAGGTTGGTTCGGAGACGGATGCTCCGTACCGCCGCCGCCGATCTGTTGGGGCTGGTCACGGTCGACCGGGTCGCGGCGGCCTTGACCGACACCGCCGACGCAGCAGCCCTGGCGGGGCTATGGACCGCTACCCAGACGGTGGGTCCGGTGCCTTTCGCGGTCGTAGCCATGGGCAAATGGGGAGGCCGCGAACTCGGGTACGGGTCCGACCTCGACCTCGTTTATGTCACCGGCTCGACTGACGACACCCAGGCCGGTCTCCGGCTCGCCGGCGAGTTCGCCGGCGTGCTCGGCCGGCACACTCCGGACGGAGTTGCCTATGAGGTCGACGCCGACCTCAGGCCCGAGGGCAAGCAGGGATCGCTGGCTCGATCGATGGACGCCTTCCGCTCGTATTACTCGACCCGGGCAGAGCCCTGGGAATTGCTGGCCCTGATCAAAGCCAGGCCAGTGGCCGGAGACCCGGTCGTCCGACACGACTTCGAACAACTCGTCAGGTCACATG
This sequence comes from Acidimicrobiia bacterium, assembly GCA_031389635.1. Taxonomy (GTDB): domain Bacteria; phylum Actinomycetota; class Acidimicrobiia; order Spongiisociales; family ZC4RG35; genus DATEEG01. The sequence goes on from JANMST010000509.1 coordinate 2,318, forward strand.
CGTTTCCGGAGGAAGTGCCCCCGGAAATGATTCGTTCGATACGCGGCATCAAGGCCCGGGTCGAGCGTGAACGCCTGCCGAGGGGCGAGGACCCTGACTTCCATCTCAAGCTGGGTCCGGGAGGCCTGAGTGATATCGAATTCCTGGTGCAACTCTGGCAGCTGCGGCTGGCCCGCAAACACGCTGAACTGCAGACCACCAGCACCCTGGAAGCCCTGGATCGCCTGGCAGAGATAGGCGTCATCTCACTTGGCGAAGCCGAGCATCTGGCCATGACCTATCGCCTCTGCACTCAGCTCCGCAACCGGCTCTTCCTGCAGACCGCCCGCTCGCACGACTCGCTCCCGCTCGACGGTGAGGAAAGCGGCCGTTTGGCCCAATCGCTCGGCTATGACAGCCGTTCGGACCTTCGTGAGGAGTACCGGCGGACGACCCGGAGAGCCCGGCGCATCTTCGAGCATCGTTTCTTCCAGGACTGACCGCTTTTCGCGCTGAAACCCCCGAAGAATTCTCGGTAGCATCGGGTCTGAATGATTGCCCCAGATGGGATCAGCAACTCCGAGGGGATCCGCAGGTCCGAGGCGATCCGGGCGGTAGTCGCCGACCTCCTACCCACCGTCGTGGGCCTGCGACGAGCTATCCATCGTCACCCCGAACTCGCCTATGAGGAGTACAAGACCACTGAACTGGTGGTCGAGACGTTGCGAAGCAACGGATTGAGCCCTCGCACCAGGACTCCGAGGACCGGTCTCACCGTAGAGATCGGTTCGGGCCACCCGGCCGTTGGCTTCCGGGCCGATCTCGATGCCCTCCCGATTCAGGAGCCCGAGGGTCTCGAGTTCCGCTCCGAAGTCCCTTCGGTCATGCACGCCTGCGGCCACGACGTCCACACCGCCATCGGGATCGGGGTCGCCCTTGCGCTAGCGCGTCTCGAACCCTTCCCGGGCAAGGTTCGGGTGATCTTCCAGCCAGCCGAAGAGACCTTCCCTGGCGGAGGTCAGGAATTGGTGCGGGAGGGCGCGGCCGACGGGCTCGATTCGGTCATCGCCTTCCACGTCGACCCCACCATCGTCGCCGGCCGGGTCGGCCTCAGGTCGGGGCCCATCACCGCATCGGCAGACCGCTTTTACATCACGTTGGAGGGGCCCGGTGGTCACACCGCCCGGCCGCACCGCACGGTCGACCTGATCTATGCGGCCGGAAAAGTCATCACCGATCTCCCGGCCCTGCTTGATCGGCTCACCGATTCCCGGGCTCCTTTGGTCCTGGTCTTCGGAAAGGTCGCCGGCGGAACCGCCGACAATGTGATTCCGTCGACCGTCGAACTCTCCGGCACGTGCCGCACCCTCGACCGAAGCGTGTGGGAGGACATCCCCGGCTTGCTCGAGAAGCTGGTGCAAGAAATCGCAGCCCCCACCGGAGCCAAAGTGACATTCCACTTCCAGAGAGGGATCCCTCCCGTCATCAACGACGAAGGCGTGGTCGCAGTGTGCCGCGAGGCAATCGCCCACAATCTCGGTCTCGAGGCGGTGACAGCGGCACCGACCAGCATGGGGGCCGAAGACTTTGCCCGCTTCACGGAAGCGGTACCCGGGGCTCTGCTGCGGTTGGGCGCTCGCCCCGCCGGGCGTGATGTCGACCTCCACTCGTCCGCTTTCCAGGTTGACGAGGCAGCGCTGGAGACGGGTCTGCTCGCCGGTCTGTCATCGGTTCTAGCGCTGCTTAGTCGAGCAACCTGAAACCGTCGGCCGTCAACGCTGCCTTGAGGAGATCGGCCTCGGCGGCTTTGACCGAAAGCGTCAGGACGCCGCCGCCTCCATGGGTCGCATGACGGAGTTGAAGGTCGCGGAGATCGACGCCCGAGGTCTCCAGGGCGTGGCCGACCCGCGCAATCTCACCCGGGGTGTCGTCGAGGACCACACCCACCGCCGCCACCGGGGCACTGAGCGATCGGCGGGCTGTCCGGGCAGCCAGCATCTCGGCACCCACACCTTCCCGATCCTCGGACTCGATCAGGTCGGCCCAGCTCCGCAAGTCCTCGCCGAGGCTGCGCAGCAACGATCCCAGGGCCGCTCGATTCTCGACCAGCACGTCGGTCCACCAGCCAGGGTCGGACAGGGCGATACGAGTGATATCCCTGAATCCACCTGCTGCCAGATCCAACGCCGTGGGATGGCGGGCGACCCGGTTGACGAGGGCTGAAGCAACTACCTGCGGAAGATGGCTGATGGCGGCGACCGCAGCGTCATGGTCGGCCGAGTCCATCAGAACCGGTATCGCTCCCAGACCGGTCACGATCGCCTCGATGGCAGCGAGGTCGTTAGGGCGGGCGTTGTCGGTGCAGAGGACCCAGGTGGCGCCTCGGAAAAGCGAACCGGAGGCCCCGGCAGGACCGGAGGACTCCCGTCCGGCCATCGGATGACCTCCTACGAAACGCTTGAGGTGACCGGCGGCAGCCACCATCGGTGCCTTGACCCCGGCCACGTCAGTGATCAGGAGATCGGTGTCCAGAGTTCGCAGTTGCTCTTCGATGGCGACGGGGGGCCCGGCCAGGATGACGAGGTCGGCGCCGGTCATCGCCTCCTCGACGGACGGAGCGAGACGGTCAACTGCTCCGCACCGAATAGCCCCGTTCCCGGCGTCTTCATCGGGGTCCCATCCCACGACGATCCATCCCAGACTACGGAGGCCGATCCCTATAGAAGCACCGATGAGCCCCGTTCCGAGCAAGGCGGCGACGGACATGGTCAGATGACGCGACCGAGAACCGAGGCGATGGCGTTGACCGAGGTCATCATCTCGGCGAACTCCGACGGCATTAGAGCCTGGGCGCCGTCGACCTTGGCAGTGTCGGGGGTCGGATGGACATCGACCATTATCCCGTCCGCTCCGACGGCTGCCGCGGCCCTGGCCAAAGGAGCCACCAACTCTCGCCGCCCACCCGAATGGGAAGGGTCGACGACTATCGGTAGATGAGACATGCCTTTGATCAACGGCACCGCAGAAATGTCGAGGGTGTTGCGAGCGGCCGTCTCGAAGGTCCTGATTCCTCGCTCGACCAGGATGATCTGGTGATTGCCTTCCTTATAGATGTACTCGGCGGCGTTGAGCCACTCCTCAAGCGTGGCTGTGAAGCCGCGCTTCAACTGCACGGGCCGGGACTGGCGGCCGACCTCGGCGAGAAGCGTGAAGTTGGACATGTTGCGGGTGCCGATCCGAAGCACGTCGGCGTAGGACGAAACCAGGTCGACGTCGCGTGAGTCGAGCACCTCGGCTACGAACGGCAGCTCGAACTCTGCCCGCGCCTCGGCCATGAGTTGGAGCCCGGCCTCGCCCAACCCCTGAAACGCATAGGGAGAGGTCCGCGGCTTGAAGGCGTCGCCTCGCAGCATCTTGGCGCCGGCGAGTTTGACTGCTTCGGCCGTGCGCATCACTTGATCACGATCTTCAGCGGCGCAGGGACCGGCGATGGTCGTGAAGTGTCCCCCGCCAAACTTGGCGCCGCCGATCTCGATGACCGAATCCTCTGCCTGGAAGTCGCGGGAGACGAAGCGGAAGGACTTGAGAACCGGGACCGCCTTCTCGACTCCGGCCATGGCCTCCCACGGAAGGGTCTGGATCTGGTCGCGATCCCCGATTGCCCCGATGACGGTCCTCAACTGACCCCTCGAAACGTGGGCCTCGCAGCCGATCCCCTCGAGGCGCGAAACCACGCCGGCAATGTCGGCTTCGGTCGCCTCGTGGCGCATGACGATGATCATTGAGGACACGGGTGGTTCGGGGCATCGAACAGTAGACGGGCCTGCCACCGCTCCCGTCGGGTAACTTTGACCAGGAGTCTTATGGCCGATCCGAGTCGAGTGGTCTACGAGCCCCACGTGGGCGCATCCCGCCAGTACTGGCGCGACATGATCCTGGGGGTCAACGACGGCCTCGTTTCGATGTTCCTGCTTGTGGCGGGCGTGGTAGGAGGAGGCCTGGACCGCCGCCAGGTGCTTCTCACCGCAGTGGCCGGGGCCATCGCCGGCGCCGTCTCGATGGCGGCTGGCGAATACCTGGCGACCAAGTCGCAAAGCGAGGTTCTCGAATCTGAGATCGACCTCGAGAAGACCCACATCGAGCACTTCCGCAATCGTGAGCTGGCTCAGCTTTATCAACTGTTCCGGGACATCGGAATCCAGGAAGAGGATCTCCCCGACGTAGTGCGGGCTTTCAGTCGCGACGACCAGACCCTGCTCAATGCAATGAAGGTGATGGAGTTCGGCATGGTCGACAGTGAGGAGCGATCCCCGATCAAAGCCATGTTGATGTCGGGCGGCCTCTTTCTCAGTGGCTCGATTCCATCTGTAGCTCCCTTCATGTTCGATCTCCGACCCCATGTCGCTCTCGCCATCGCCGCCGGCCTGGCGTCAATCGCGTTGTTTGCAGTCGGCGTCGTCAAGACCTTCATCACGAGGGGAAACCCCATCCTCGCCGGCCTCGAGAACCTGGCGATAGCCGCCGTCGGCGGCGGAGCCGCCTACTTAGTAGGAAGGCTCGTCGGGGTGACGGTCTAAAAGACGTCTCAACCGCAGTCGCCGAGTCTCGGCGCCCTATGGAAGGATTAAACAGCTGTCTCCGAATTCGTGCCAGAGGTAGCGAGTGGCGAGTGCCCGCTCGTACATCCGGATCGCCAAGGAGGGTCCAGCTACTGCCTCGAAGAGTTCCAGGTGCGAGGCCTTGGGTTCATGCCAGCCAGTGATCAAACCGTCGACGACCCTCGTCGGCCGGCTCGGACCGATCACGATGTCAGTCAGGCCTTCGGCGGGTCCAACGGTGCCATCGATGTCGGCCGCCGACTCGAGAGCCCTGGTGACAGTCGTTCCGACCGCGATCACGCGGCCACCATCGGCTCGGAGAGCGTTGATGGCGCTGGCGGTCGCGGCCGGGACTCGTCTTTGCTCCGGCGCCGGGTGCTCCCCCAGTTCAAGAGACGCAACTCCGGCGTGAAGCACGATCGGCAGGACTACGACCCCACCAGCCACAAGCGAAGCCAGTAGTTCGGTAGTGAATGGGCGCCCGGCCGACGGCATCTCGGCTGAGCCCGGCTCACGCGCATAGACCGTTTGATAGGCGTCGAGATTCCACGGAGCGGCCGCGTACCGATAGCGAATGGGACGGCCGTGATCGCCCAAGTAGGCCAACAGATCACCGGGCACGCGCACCTCGGCAAACCACATCCGCCTCGAGTAGTCCGGATGGGTCAACAGCCGGACTTCTCCGCCCTCAGGAATAGACAACACTTGCGGATGCAGGTCCGGACCGGGGAGGCTCCCGAATCCGACCGGCTTGCGAACCTCGACGGTCCACAGACCCTCATCCAGTCTCGTCGATAGGTGGACAACGACCTCGTCGCCAACTGCGGTAGTGGCCGACAAGGCTGCCGGAATCGTCGCAGACGTGTTGATTACCAGGGCGTCCCCGGATCGCAGATAGGAAGGAAGGGATGCGAAGAAGTCGTCGACGATGTCACCACTCGAACGGTGGCCCACCATCAGGCGCACCTGATCGCGCATCGTTCCCTGTTCCTCGGGTGGGATGCTCGCCTCAAGACCGGGAGGCAGGTCGAAGTCGAGAACCGGAGTCATCAATGCAACCCGATCGACCTTGCCTGGTACCGGCCCGACGGCAATTCACCTTTGGCCAACTCCAACAACCCGGGAACACTCTCGTCCGGTGGCGGGCGATCGGAGACGTCCTCCCCCGGAAAAGCCTCTTGCTGCATCTGTGTGTTCATATCGCCGGGATCGACCCAGTAGATCCGCAGCTGTGGGTGCTCGGCGGCCAGCACTCGCGAAAGTTGTTCCAGAGCAGCCTTGGACGAGCCGTAGCCACCCCATCCCGCATATCCCTCAACACCGGCGTCGGAAGTGATGTTGATGATGACGCCCCCCGCCTCGGCCATGAGCGGCATGAGGACCTGAATCAGGGCCAGCGGCGCAACTGTGTTGACCTCATAGACCTGGCGCAGGATGTCGAGCGGATAGGCCTGAAGGACCGGTTGCGGTGACGGACCCAGGCAAGAGGCGTTGTTCACCAGCAACCGCACAGGACCTAACCCGGCCGCCGCCTGGACGAGACGCTGTCGATGCTGCGGATCGGCAACGTCGCCCGGAACCGCTAGAACCTGGCCCGGCCCCGAGAGAGAGGAGGTCGCAGCCACCAGATCGCCGCCCGACCTTGCATCGACTACCACCGACCAACCGTCGGCCACCAGGGCCCGGGTAAGAGCAAGCCCGAGTCCCCTCGACGCTCCCGTCACGACTGCCACATCCCCGTCAGGGGCTGCCATCAACGCCCCAGCCTTCCGGCACGGCGACCGCTTCCTCGGCCAGGTTCCAATACTCACGCAGCTCGGTGCACCGTCCATTCTCGAAAGTGAGGAAGAGGCCGCCGGCATCCGTCGTCGGGCGGCCGTCCTCATCCATGACCGACCACCACTCCACCGCCACCCTGTCCCCATGGACCAGCGGTTCACCAAAGGTGACCTCGATCTCGGACTGGCTGCCGGTCGCCCCGGCCCAATAGTCGGCGATTGCAGTCCGGCCGAGCAACGGAGGACGAAACGGATGAGAGCGATACACGGCGTCGACCGTGAAGAGGTCGGCCGCAGCTTGCGGGTTGCGATCTCGCCATGCCTGACCCAGCAAATCGAGCCACTCTCGTGCGATCCTGACGTCCATGACGGCTGACTCTAGACAGTCATCACAATCAAAAACAAGATAAACCTGTTTTTTCTGCTGGAACCCCGATCTTCGGGTAACCTCGGCTGGTGACCGCTGGAATTCACTCGGCCCTATCCACGCTGTCGGCAACCCGGCGAGAGGTCCTCGACCTCCTCAAGAAGCGAGGAGAGCAAGGAGCCGACCAGCTCGCATCCTCCATGGGTTTGACCATCTCGGCGGTCCGCCAACAACTGAGCGGCCTCCAGAAGGGGGGCCTGGTTGGCTATCGGGAGGCCAGGACCGGACCAGGCCGCCCCCGTCACCTCTATCACCTGACCCCGGCCGCCGAAGGCTTGTACCCCAGGGCCTATGCCGAGCTCACCAATGAGCTTCTCGACTACGTCGGAGATGCCCAACCCGAACTGGTCGACGAGATTTTTCGCCGCCGCCGCCAGCGGAGGATCGACAACGCCCAGAGCCGCCTGGCCGGCAAGGACTTCCCGAGCAAGGTCAAGGAATTGACCACGATCCTCGACTCCGATGGCTACCTCGCCGAGGCAGTGGCCGAGCCCGATGGCTCTTTCCTGATCGTGGAACACAACTGCGCCATCCTCGGAATCGCCCTTCGCTACGGGCAGGCCTGCGGGACCGAACTCGACTTCATCAGGACCGTACTCCCCGAAGCCAACGTTGAGAGAATCGCCCACATGGTCCAAGGAGCCTCGAACTGCTCGTACCGAATCAACCCGGGTTTTGAGGTTTGAGGTTTGAGGTTTGAAATTCTTACCTTGAACCTCTGACCTCGAACCTCGAACCGCAAGCACGAAGTGCTTGCTAAAGTGCTTGCAATTGCTAGCTGCTTGCTATATACTGCACTTATGAGCGAGAGCAAGCACAGCGGGATCACCAACGGCGATGGTGCCGTTTCAGCGATTCCAAAGGACGGGCACTCGCCGGAGGGGCAGCCCGAGAGCCGCCACGCCGACGAAAGGCACTCCGAAGTTGGCGTGTTTATCCGCTTGCAGCGGGAACGGGCCAACCTCTCCTTGCGCCGCCTGGCCGATCGAGCGGGGATTTCGAATCCCTACTTGAGCCAGATCGAACGAGGAGTTCGAAAGCCCTCGGCCGAGATTCTGAAACGAATCTCGCGGGCCTTGTCGATCTCAGCCGAGACCCTCTACACGAGGGCAGGTCTGATCGAAGGGGGTTCCGTACCGCTGCCGGTCATCGACGCTATCGAAGCCGACCCGGTCCTCTCGCCCAGACAGAAGCAGGTTCTGCTCGATGTCTACCGAACTTTGATCAGTTCAGTAACGGTCCCAGAAACAGATTCGAATGGAACAGATCCCGAATAAGGAGACAGAAATGACAGGAAAGAACGTTCTCTACGCGGCGGTGGGTGCCCCAGTGGTGGCCGCCCGGAAGGTTGCCGAGGCCGTAACCGAGCTTCGGTCCAGCCTGAACAAGGAAGCCGACACGCTGGGCAAAACCGCCAACAAGCGGGTTGCGCTGTGGGCCAACGAAGGCGAGAAGCTGGTCAACAAGATCACCGACGCCAAGATGGTCGACGAGCTGACATCGAAGGTCGACTTCGATCAGGTCAGCACCCAGGTCAGCAAGCTGCGCGATCAACTCGAGGACATGCTCGCCACGTGGCGTGCCTCCTTCCGCCCCGAGAAGCTCCCGACCGTCAAGGTTGAGGCCTCGCCCGCAGGTGTGAAGCTCGAGACCAAGAAGACTGTTGCCAGGAAGCCGGCCCGAAAGGCTGCAAGCCAGAAGGCTATTGCCAAGAAGGCTCCTGCCAAGGCCAAGAAGTCGCCGGCCAAGAGCACGGCGACCGCAAAGGTCAGCAAGTCTCCTTCAGCCAAGAAGGCTTCCGCACACAAGGCTTCCAGCAGAACGACTGCCGATAGAGCGACGGTTGGCAAGAAGGCCAACTCGACCGCACGCAAGTCGGTCGCCGTCGCAAGCTGAACAAGCTCAATCAACAGCGGAAGGGCAACAGGCCCCCAACTCAAATCAAGAGGGGGCGACCTCCTCCTTCCCCTCTATCGCAGAAAGGGCCCCGGAACCGGGGCCCTTTCTGCTTGCAGGGCCCCCGGGTCCGCTTGCGTCATCGTCGAAAGCTAATTCTTGACTTGCGGCTCCACCGAAGCCGCCGAGTCGATCCAGGCAGTGACCATTACCTCGGTCGGCAACCTGCGAACCATCGACTTGCGCCCGTTGTGATCGCTCAACTTGGCAGTGAGGGCGGTCGGATTGCGACGCCTCAGGTCGCGGATGGTCTGCACGCCACACGCCTCCAGAAGTAGGGCGTATTCGGAACCAACGCCGCGGACCCTCATCATGTCGGCTCGTTGCGCCCAGTGCAGGAGCTCATCGACATCCAAACCCACCTCATCGGCAAGTTGCTCGCGGCCCGTCTTGGTACCGGCCTGTTTGAGCAGGGACTCGGTGGTGCGGATTCCCGCCTTTCGAAGCTTGGTGGCTTCTTTCGGGTCGATACCGGCTATCTCGTCGATGCGAGCCACACGCTTCTCTTTCTTGACCGATCGTCTTTCACGACCTGGCCTTCGCTTCCAATGACCGGCCTTTGTATCAATAACCGGAAGGCGGCGACTCTACCGAAGCTGCGCCGTCACTGCCGAGGGCGAAGCTCATCAAAGTCCGCTCGTGTGTCGATGTCGCGCGGAGGACGCTGTTCAAACCACACCTCGTGCACCCAGTCGGGATGGGCCTGGAGCAGTCGCTTTGCCCCCTCATCTCCTTCCAGACTCATCAGCCGGGGCCAAAGTGATCTTTCGACCACCACCGGATTGCCCCACACGTACCGATACTTGGGTACGATCGCCTGCCGCTTCGTCGATCGCCGCGCATCGATAAGGCCGGTGACAACCTCCTCCGAAATGTCCGGTTGATCGCCGAGGAAGATGACCACGGCATCGGCCCGAGAAAGTCGCAGGACCGCGTCGAGGCCGACACGAAGCGAGGAGGCCATGCCTTCTTCCCATTCGGGATTCTCGACCACACTGGTCCCGCTCAGATCGACCTTGTCGAGGATCTCGTCGCCGTTGGCGCCGATGACCACGAATACCTCGTCGAGCGGAAGCTCCCGCAGCGTCTCGAGCACGTGTCCCAGAAGCGTGGTGTCGCCCCATGGCAACAGCTGTTTGGGAGCGCCCAGCCGGGATGACCCCCCGGCCGCCAGCACAAGGGCCGCGATCATGGAATGAACCTAGTCGTAAGCCCGGACGGGCGTCTCAAGCTCGCTCGTCTCACGACGTGGCCTGGACCTAGATCGTCGTTACCTTCCCGCGAAGCGCGAGAGGCACTCCGGGCTTTGTCCTGGTTTCGACAATCTCGGCGACGATTCCCACCGCCATCTCGGCCGGCGTCTCAGCCCCGATGTTGAGGCCGATCGGCCCGTGGATTCGATCAACCTGTTCATGGCCAAAACCCTCGGCCAGCAACCTCTCACGACGACGGGCGGCGGTCTTGGAACTACCCATCGCACCGATGTAGGCCACCGGGGACGGCAG
>JANMST010000008.1:0-7842 GCA_031389635.1 Acidimicrobiia bacterium
GCCCTGATCATCGACCCCAAAGGCGACATGACCAACCTCCTCCTCAACTTCCCTGACCTGTCCCCAACCGATTTCCGCCCCTGGATCGACGAATCGGCTGCTCGCCGCCAAAGCGTGAGCGCCGACGAACTGGCTGCTCAGGTGGCCGGGCAATGGAAGGACGGACTGGCTTCCTGGGATATCGACCAGGCCCGTATGCGCCGGCTGGCCGATACAACTGCCCTCACGGTCTACACCCCCGGCTCGACCTCGGGGGCCGCCCTCAACGTGCTGGGGAGCCTCACCGCGCCCCGCCCGGGGGTTGCGCGCGACGTCGTCGACACCGAGGCGATGCGCGACGAGATCGAGGGGTTCGTCTCCTCGATCCTTGTCCTGGCCGGCATGAAGTCGGACCCGATCAGCGGGCCAGAGCACATCCTCCTGGCAACCATCATCGAAGCCGCCTGGTCGCAGGGACAGGACCTGGATCTCGCCTCCCTGATCGTGCGGGTTCAACAGCCTCCGTTTCGCAAACTCGGCGTGTTCGAACTCGACGCTTTCATTCCTCCCGGCGACCGCACCGCCCTGGCTTTGAAGCTGAATGGCCTGATTGCGTCGCCCTCCTTCGCCGCATGGCGTGAAGGTGAGCCCTTGGACATCGAAATCCTGTTGGGTGATCGCCCGGACGCGGCCGGAAAGACGCACGGGGCCATCTTCTACCTCGCTCATTTGTCCGAACCCGAGCGTCAGTTCTTTGTGACCCTGCTCCTCTCCAAGCTCGTCACTTACATGCGAGGGAAGGAGGGGAGCTCCGACCTCAGGGCACTGGTCTACATGGATGAGGTGGCCGGGTTCTGTCCCCCCACCGCCGAACCGCCCTCCAAGAAGCCGATCCTTACCCTCGCCAAACAGGCCCGGGCCTTCGGGTTTGGAATGGTGCTGACCACCCAGAATCCGATGGACCTCGACTACAAGGTGATGTCCAACGCCGGCACCTGGATGATCGGCCGCCTGCAGACCGAACGCGACAAGGCCCGGATTCTGGAAGGAATGCAGAGCGCCAGCGGTGGCATCGATCTAGCCGAGCTCGACCAGAGGATCTCGGGCCTCGACAAGCGACAGTTCGTGCTTCACATGTCGCGAGGCAAGCCGCCCGTCGTCTTCACGACTCGATGGGCGATGTCGTATCTGGCCGGCCCTCTCACCAAGGATCAGCTGTCCAAGCTCCCGGGACCACCGGCCCTGGCTCCCCAGACGGTCGCTCCCCAAGCAGCCCCTCAGCAGACTCCACCCCCCGCACAGGAACCGACCTCATCGCCACCACCGCTCACCGCATCGACCGCGGCCGACCCCGTACTGGTTCGTATGGCCCCTGCGGCGGCGCCGGGTACTCAAGTCTTCTTCCTCGACCCGGCCGCACCCTGGGCGGAGAAGATCGGCGCGGTGACGGGTTTCACCACCCTCAAGCCGATGGTGGCCGCCACGGTCAACCTCCTCTACGACGAATCTCCCGCCAAGATCGAGCACCGTGAGGTGTTTGAGGCGATCCTCACCATGCCGGGCGAGCCGTTGACCGACGAGAACGTCATCGCGGTTGATCACGATGTTCGGGACTTCATAGAAACTCCGCCGGAAGCAGGGCAATTCAACGTGCCGGAACAACCGATCGGGAAGACTTCATTCTGGACGAACCTGCGGACCGACCTGGTGGACTTTCTCGTTGCCTCCCGACGGATCCACGTGTGGAAGAACCCGGGTCTCAAGCTCTACTCCCGGGTTGGTGAACTCGAATCGGAGTTCAGGGCTCGCTGCATCGAGGCCGCCAACGACCAATCCGATCGGGCGATCGCCTCCCTACGGGACAAGTACCGGGTCCGCATCGAAGGAGTCCGCGACCAGTTGGCCGTCGCCGATCGCCGGATGGCCGATCTCGAGGCAAACATCGAGGCCAGCCGACAGGAAGAAGTGATGTCGGGCGCCGGGGACCTGTTGGGGGCCATCCTGGGAGGGCGTCGCCGCAACACGATCTCACGGGCTGCCGGGCGGCGCACGCAGACTCGCCAAACCGAAGCCCAGCGTGACAAAGCTGCCGGGGCCAAGGCCGACAAGCAGGCCGACCTGGCTGAGCTCGAAGCCGAGCTGGCCGACGAGGTGGTGGCCATCACCTCGAAGTGGGACGACATGGCAGCGCTGATCGAACAGGTGGAGATCCCGCTCGAGAAAGTCGACGTCAAGGTCGCAGAGATGAAGCTGGTGTGGGTGCCGTCCTAGGACGGGCGAACCCAAACTGAGACCGCGGTCGGTCTCAAGGTGCTCTCCACCACCGCAGCCAGGTCGAGGTTCAATTCGTCGAGGTCGACCTGCTGGCTCAAACGTGAGGAAAATGCGTCGACTACCTTGCCGGCGTCGTAGCGGGCCCGGTCGAACCGGCGATCGATGAAGGCCTGGATCCGCGACCGCGCCGGGCCGAAGGCCGCCGCTGCCGCCAAAGTCGAGGCCGCCACCGAAAGCGAGTCGTCGGCGTCGAGAACCGCCTGCAGGGCCAGGATCCCGGCCCAATAGACGCCGAGCAGAACCATCCCCAGGACCGTGTAGCTAACAGTCCTTTTGAAAATGCGACCAAGGTCGTACAAGCGATGTCGAAGGACGGCCATGCCGACGGCGGCCGGAACAGTAAGCGACACGAACCCGACCGCGAGATTGGCCAAATCGGGCCGTTCCAGTTGGTAAAGCGTGTAACTGGCCCCGATTCCGATTGCCACGATCGCGGCACTGGCGACAAACAGGAGCATCTGCCGACGGGCGATGCCGTGGGAGCGTTTGAAGCGGCCCACGACGGAAATGGCGGCGCCGGCGATGCAGCCCGCATAAGAGGCGAATCCGATCAGACCGACCAGGTCGAGCAGATCCGTCAGTTCCGGGATCCCCATCGGATTTCTGACGGGGGCAGTCGCTTCGACACTCAGGGCATTGGCGACGACGATCATCGCGATGGCCCCGCCGGCAACGCGTGGGAGCCAACGCCATTGGTTCGAGGGCAACCGCCCGTCAGGAAACAAAAGGGGCAAGTAGATTGCGAGTAGCGCCCCAGAGATAACCCAGGTCCAGGAACTTCCCCACGCCACCCACTCGCGAGCCGATCCTGAGACCATGCTCTTCGCAACGGCATCCTCCAGGACGAAGGTGAAGGTGAAAAAGAGCCCGAAACCGGCCAGAACCCAGCCCACCGCATTGGCCGGCAATCGATGTGATAGATAGAAGCCAACGACAACGAATCCGAGCACTGCGGCCAACGCCGCAAATGATGTCAACAATTCGGTCAGAGTCTCTTCCGCAGTAATCGGGTTCGCCGTGACATCCAGGATCAACAGGGCGAGTGTCAGAACCAGTGGCAGCCATGAGAGCCGGCGCAGCCATTTGTACCTGTCCCCTACCACCGTATTGATCGCCCGGTCACCCACTACGAAGCTCCCCCCAGGGCGTTCCGTGCAAGTCTCGCTCCGCCTCGCGTGCGGTCCGGATCGCCCAGCTCAGTATCACGATCGGAAGCAGCACGTTGACGACAATGACTGCGGTCACGAGTGGTTCGAGTTCTCCTCTAATCGCATCCCCGAAAATCGGTTCGACCAGCATCCCGATCAGAAAACACCAACCCAGAAACCCGATCCAGAATGCGGACCGCCGACTGTCGCGGCGAGCGACCGCAAGCGTAAGCACGGCCAGCGCCATCAACATCCACAGTGGGGCCGAAAGGCCTGAGCCAAGACCGAATGCAAAATCCCAAGCAACAGGGAGACCGGTCTCGACGCCGAACGGGCGGCCCGGAATGTCAGTCGATATCGCCAGCCACGTGCCAACCAGGGCATTGACCAAATAGGCGCCGGACACAATCACCAGACTTCGTCTGGGACCCCGGAGGGTTGCAAAGACCATGGCCCGACGATTGTCCACCGCCACCGTCCCGCAATCGTTACGGTAATCAGGCGTTACGGCAAATCAGGCGTTACGGCCATCAGGCCTGGCGGCCGTCAGGGGTTACGGCAATGACGCCGTGCACAGTCAGGCCCGGAGCAGGTCGGCAGCCTTCTCCCCGATCATGATTGTGGGCGCATTGGTATGGCCTCGGATGAGATTGGGCATGACCGAAGCGTCCACCACCCTGAGGCCGCCAACTCCGTGAACTCGAAGCTCGGGATCAACCACCGCCATTTCGTCGACGCCCATCCGGCAGGTTCCGACCGGGTGATAGAGGGTCTCGGAGTACTTCCGAATGCCTGCCACCAACTCCGCCTCCGACTCGGGTTTCCTATCGGGTCTTATCCACCCACCGGTCACCCCTGAAAGAGGTGAGGTTTCGAAGATCTCCATCGCGAGTTCGACCCCGATCGTCAGAAACCTGACGTCGTCGGGCTCCGACAGGTAGTTGGGATCGATTCTCGGTGCTGCCATGGGGTCTGTTGATCCGAGGGTGATCGCTCCCGAACTGGCAGGTTGGAGGAGGACCGCCGCGATCGTGTATCCGTGACCGGGCGGCTTGGTTCCACCGTGATCGAGAAAGGGCACCGGGGCAAACAGGATCTCGAGGTCGGGCCAGTCGAGCCCGGGGTCGCTCTTCACGAACGCATGCGCTTCGGCCACACTGGAAGTGAGCATCCCCTTCCGCCGCGTCACGAACTTGGCGAGTTGGCGGAGCGTCTCGGCGGTCACCATCGAGTCGGTCCGGGTCGTGAAGCGGATGGCTCCCGCCGCAAGATGATCCAACAGATTCCGTCCTACGCCAGGAAGGTCGACCCTCGGTTCAACTCCGGCCGCAGTCAACTCGTCGGCCCGGCCGATCCCGGACAGCATCAGGAGCTGAGGCGAATTGATCGCTCCGCCCGCAAGGATGACCTCGCTGCCGGCACTGGCGGTCATGACGTTGCCCGACTCGACGTATTCGACACCGACCGCCCGACCACTCTCGAGAAGAACCCTGGTCGCATGCACGCCGGTGCGGACGACCAGGTTGGGTCGTGCCGTGGCCGGCTTCAAGTAGCCGTCTGCGGTCGAGCGCCTCATCCCCCTGAGTTGGGAGACCTGGGTCAAGTCGACGCCTTCGTTGGTGCCGACGTTGGCGTTGGGATTGCGGCGAATGCCGGCCCGCTGACAGGCCTCAACGAAGAGAGCCGTGGCTGGATTGGGGTCGCGCTGGTCTGAGACCGTCATCGGACCCCCTCGGCCGAGATGATCGGGGTCGTGGCGTTCGGTGTCTTCGGCCTTCTTGAAATAGGGGAGAACCTCTTCGTAGCTCCAGCCCTGGTTTCCCTGCTTGGCCCAATCGTCGTAGTCGGCCGCCACACCCCGGACCCACATCATGGCGTTGAGGGACGAAGTACCTCCCAGCACCTTCCCCCTAGGCCAGAACAGGACCCGGTCGTCGAGGTGCCGCTGCGGCACGGTGTAGTAGTCCCAGTCAAATGAGGTGTGGAACAGCTTCGAGAAAGCCGCCGGAATACGAATCTCTTGTTTTTTGTCGGCCTGGCCCGCCTCGAGCAACAAGACCCGTGTAGTTGGATCCTCGGATAGGCGGGCCGCCAACACACATCCGGCCGACCCCGCCCCAACCACTATGTAGTCCGCCCCGGTCGGTGCCTGCATCGCTCCTCGTGAGGTTCCGTCCACGAACGTCTCGAACTGCCCGGTCTCCGTCGATGCCTAGTCGGGCTCGTCTAACCCGTCGTCTTCCTCGAGATCGTCCTCGTCAACATCATCGTCATGATCATCGTCATCATCATCGTCGTCATCATCGTCATCATCGTCTACCAGAGCGAGCAAGAGGTCGCGAACACTGATGATGCCGAGCAAGGCCCCGTCTTCGACGACCGGAAGGTGGCGATAGCCCGATTCGGCCAACCACTCGGCAGCCTCCCAAACGTCGAACTCGGGCGAGAAGATATCGGGGTCGCGGCTCATGAAGGAGGAGACGGTTATCCGGTCAAGATCGACTCCGTTGGCCATCGCTCTCACGAGATCACGTTCGGTGATCAGGCCGAGCAATTTCATGCCGTCGACCACGCCCAACGAACCATGGCCGCGCTCATGCATCGCAACCGCGGCCTCGCGAAGTGATGTCGCCGGACCACAGACCCGGGCAGCCGTCCCAACCAGCGCGCGAAGAAGCATTGGGGCAACTTACAGGAGTTTGAGGTTTGGGGTTTGAGGCATGAGGTTTGAAGCTCGACGGTGTCGACGCCTGCTCGAAACTTGGAACCTCGAACTCAACCAAGAAAGCGGCCCGTGGGCCGCTTTCTTCTAGATCAGGTCTTGTTCGCGGATTCCGAACGAGGGATGGCGGAGCCTGCACAGGGCAAGCTTTTCCAACTGGCGGATGCGCTCCCGGGTGAGATTGAACTCCTCACCGATCTCCTCAAGAGTCCGGGGAACTCCGTCGTAGAAGCCGTAGCGAAGCGCCAGGATCCTGCCTTCCCGCAACGGAAGGCGCTCGATCGAGCGCCGCAACGAGTCGGCCACGTCTAGTTCTTCGGTCAACTGGACCGGGTCGGCGGCATCCTCATCCTCAATGAAGTCTCCGAGTTGAGCGCCGTCCTCACCGACCGGCTGTTCGAGCGAAACCGTGTCGGCGACTCCAAGGGCCAGTTCGACCTTGTCGACCGTTACGCCGGCTTCTTCGGCGATCTCTTCCGGACGGGGATCGCGGCCAAGCTCGGCCTTCAAGCTCGCCTGGGCGGCTCGTACCGCAGCCAGGGTGTCGTGGAGGTGGACCGGGATTCGAACGGTGCGCGACTTGTCGGCAATGGCACGGGTTATGGCCTGGCGAATCCACCAGGTCGCATAAGTCGAGAACTTGAAGCCCTTCCGCCAGTCGAACTTCTCGACGGCACGGATCAGTCCGAGGTTGCCCTCCTGGATCAAGTCAAGGAAATCGATGCCGGAGGTATTGGCGTAGCGGCGGGCATTGGCCACGACCAGGCGCAGGTTGGCCGTCAAGAAGGCGTCCTTGGCCTCGCGGCCCTGGCGCTCCTTGCGGCGGAGCTCGAGCTCCTCCTTCTTCTCCTTGTAATCACCGCGCGCCAAGCGGACGCCGGCGTCCTCGCCGGTTTCGATCCGCTGGGCCAGCTCGACTTCCTGCTCGGCTGTGAGCAGGTCGTACTCACCGATAGCGGTGAGGTACTGGCTAACGAGGTCAGTGGTGAGCCGGCCGCGCTCGTCGGTCAATTTGCTTTGGAGACGCTCACGGCGCGCTTTATCTGAAACGCGGTCGCGGGTCGACTCGGCAGTCGTCATGAATATCGAATCCTCCAACGGGCGGTGTGGATCGCCCTCTTCCCTGGGCAATTTACTATGACACAGAAATGAGTGTTTGTGAACCCCCCAAAATTGACCGAGACCCTCGCGGATTTGGTCATTTACAAAGGTTTAACGACGGCTAGAGGGGCGTCTGTTCCCGGTCTGGGTGGTGCGTCATGCGTGGTGCGTCATGCGCGGTGCGTGTTCGGAACGCACCACCCACCACGCACCACCCACTACCTTCTTCGGCGATGGCCAATCGCCTCTCGGCTTCGACCTCGCCCTATCTGCTCCAGCACGCGGACAACCCGGTTGACTGGTTCGAATGGGGTGACCAGGCAACCGCCGAGGCCAAACGGCGGGACCTCCCGATGCTCGTCTCGGTGGGCTATTCGGCCTGCCACTGGTGTCACGTCATGGCTCACGAATCGTTCGAGGACGCCGAGACCGCCTCTGAGATGAACCAGTTGTTCGTAAACGTGAAGGTGGATCGAGAGGAACGGCCCGACGTCGATTCGGTTTACATGGAGGCGGTTCAAGCCATGACCGGACAGGGCGGATGGCCGATGACGGTCT
>JANMST010000037.1:0-2724 GCA_031389635.1 Acidimicrobiia bacterium
CACCAGAGGAGACAGCTACCGGCTCACCCACCGCACAACCGGAGGAGGTGACATCAAGACCTAAACGCGAGGACTCTGGTTGGCCACCAGCGAGGACCGCCGATGGCCACCAGCGAAGACATCAGCTTGGCCGTTGACACCGGTTGCGGGCGGCGTAAATAGGTTTGGGAAGCGAACTGCAAAGCGGCACAGATCGGCTCGACTCCCCAACCGAGTCCCTCGGTGCGGCGGTGGCGGTGCTGATCAATAAACCGGATCATCTCTTCGGTAGGCGGTCGAGCTCCGCCCCGAAGAAAGCCGCCGCAGCCTTCAAGATCTCATTCGCCCGGCGTAGCTCACGGTTCTCCCGTTCCAGGCTCCGGACCCGCTCCGACTCCTGGCTTGTCATCCCCGGACGCCTCCCCTCGTCGATCTCGGCCCGCCGTACCCACTTCCGCAACGTCTCTGCCGTCATCCCCGACTTCGAAGCGATCGAAGTGATCGCCGCCCACTCCGACTCGTACTCGTCCCGATGATCCAACACCAGCCTCACAGCCTGCGTACGGACCACATCCGGATACTTCCCCGGTCGTCTCTGCATCATGACTCCATCCTCTCAAATCCTGGAGCCTCCAAGAAACCCGGGGAGATTCACTACCCCTGAAGCGCCAGCAGACCTATTCGAACAGGAGACCGCGGAAATTGATGTCAAACCAGTGGACATAACCTCTTTTGAGGGTTCGCTTGATAGCCGAGAAGCCTCAGGGAGTCTGAGTCTTCACCTCGAAGCCGGTCCCGACACCAAACAGGCAGCACTTTGGATCCTTGTCCACCCTCGCCAGGCAACGTACATGGACACGCCAATGGTTCCTGCGCTACTAACTGATGACGGCCAGAACCCAGGGCTTTACCGCTGGTTCGATCTCGACTGCGATCCAGAACGATGCCAACGGGATGTCACCGTTAACTGGACCCTGCTCGCGGGCCAGGCCGGCCAAGAACTCAGCTACTCAGGCCTGGCCTTCGGAGGGATCGGAGACGGAACCGTCAGCGAAGCACCTCCCACGGTGACACTCGAACAATAGGGCAAGTGCCCAGCAGCTCGAACAGGAGTTGAGCCGAACAGAACCGGCATTCGGCTAGCCGTCTCCAGCGGACGGATCGAGTCACCGCTTCGCTACTGGACGGCGTCACATGACCACACAGTTGCAACCTGACGAGTTGCGGTAAACCCGTATACTCCGCATCGATTTGATGCAACTGTGTGGTCAAGAAACGCCGGTAGTTAGCGATGACGGTTAACCGACAGACTCTTGCCAAGATCGATAAGCGGATCCTCTCCCAGATGGAGCATGGGGAGGGGGTTCAGCTGGTCAAGGTGCCGGTGTCGGAGGCGGTGTGGTCGACCTGGCGTCGGTATTGCGAAGCGGTAGGGATTCCGATGGGTCGGGCCCTGTCAATCCTCCTCCACCAGGAACTGATCTCGGTGGTCGACGTGGACCTCGACCGGACCGGGTCGCTTCTCGGCGAACGGGAAGCCCTGGTCGCCGCCGGCGAGGCCGCACTGGCAGTCCGGGAGCGGGAGGTGGCTATCCGGGAGAAGGCGCTTGCAATCCGAGAACAGCGTCTTGCTGTCGAAGCCGCCAAGGCGTCGGCTGCCCCGCCCTTTGCACCTGCTCCCAAGCTGGGACGTAACGAACTGTGCTGGTGCAGGTCGGGCAAGAAGTTCAAGTACTGCCACGGTAAGAGTGCCGAGATCGGTTAATTAACGCTTGTATGACACTAAATGATGCGTTATGATCGGCCGATGGCGATGCCAGTCGATCGTTCGAACTCACGCTCTGAGCGGCCTCCGAAGGCGCCTGATCGACTGCTCTCGGCTCAGGACCTGGCCGATTACCTCGAGCTTCCGGTGGCGACGATCTACGCCTGGAGATACAGGGGGCAGGGGCCGCGTGGTTTTCGTGCTGGGCGCCACCTTCGCTACCGCTGGCTCGATGTCGAACACTGGATCAGCGGCCAGCTCGAACAGAAGCCTCTGGACTAATGGCCGCTCGTTTGGCACTCTCGGTGTATCGGTCCCATACCGGTTCGACCGGGTCACGGAAAGGAAGCGGGGATGGCTCGAAGTGCTGTCGATCGACGTGACAACGGACGTTACCGAGCTCGTTATCTGGGCCCAGACAATCGGTGGCGATCGAAGACCTTCGACCGAAAGGTTGACGCCGAGAGGTGGCTGCGGTCATCGCTAGGAACTGTCGATCGGGGAGACTGGATCGATCCGGCGATGGCCCGAGTGCGCCTCGGCCAGGTCGCAGATCGATGGTTGGTCGCCATCGCCCATCTGAAGCCGAAGACCCGAGCAAACTACGAATCGTTGCTACGGGTCCACGTACTGCCGGCGTTCGGTGAGTGGGAGCTCAGGCGGATCGATCGGTTGGCTATCCGCGAGTGGTTGGCTCGACTTCAGGTGAACGGTCTGAGCACATCGCGGGTTCGTCAGGCCCGCCAGGTGCTCGTCTCGATCCTCGAGCTGGCGGTCGAGGCTGGCCACGTCTCCGCCAACGCTGGTCGAGGCTTGAAGGTAACCGGAGGCCAGCGGAAGGAAATGCTCCACCTCGACGCCCACCAGGTGGCCGGGCTATCTGAGGCCGTCGATCAGATCCAACCTGGGTCCGGGACCCTCGTGCTCGTGTTGGCCTATTGCGGACTTCGTTGGGGTGAGGCGGTGGCGCTTCGCAGAGG
>JANMST010000104.1:0-6751 GCA_031389635.1 Acidimicrobiia bacterium
TTCACCTACGACTCCCCCGACAGCGCGACCCTGCATTGGCATCTCAACTTCGCCCACCATGACCTCTTCGCGTCCTGGGACGGCCCGCTCCTCGCCCAGGACGAGATGCAAGTTCTCGAACACCCTGACTTGGCCAGCATCCGCCTGGGTCTTCTTGCCAGGCGAGAGTCGACCCTGGTGACCGATGGAGCCGAACCCACTCCGATCCTGGTGGGCGTTGTTCCGCGACGAGGCATCATCGACACTGCTCCGACTCCCAGCCGCCCGGCCGGTCTCTACGGAAACCGCTTCGCTGCCGCCTCGATCCCCCAGGTCGAGGAGGCCACGACCAAGCTTGATCCACCAACCATCTCAAACGTCCTTGCCATCGCAGCCCCATCCGGCGGTCGCGGTCGTTACACCGCCAACGAGATCACGTCGATTCTCCGCACGGCGATCACCGGCTTCGGAGCCGCGGTAGAAGAGACCCACCGAGTGAACGAGGACGCGGCAACCGTGATCCACACATCCTGGTGGGGCTGCGGTGCCTTCGGAGGCAACCAGGAACTGATGGCGCTGCTCCAACTCCTGGCAGCCGAATGGGCCGGCGTCGACGAGGTTGTCTTCCACATCGGAACCGACGGTGAGGCTGAGCTGGCCAGCGCTCGTGAGGTGATCGCCGGACTTCCCGAAGGCATCGCTACCGAGGATCTAGTCGCGACGATCCTCACCCGCGCCTACAAGTGGGGCATCGGCGACGGCAACTAGCCGGTCTTCACCGGCTAGTTCTCTCGCTTTGGCACAGTCGTCGGTTTTTCGTGACGCCGAGGCTCGGGCTGGTTCTGGTCGCCGCTCCCGTTCACCGTGATCTTCCTCCTGGCTGAGAGCTTGACCACCCCCTTGCCACCGGTCCAACGATGTGATAGTCTAATGTCACCCTAAGGGTGAAGATAGAGGGCCAGAAGCGGTGCGGATCGACTTCAAAGACGACAACCTGCGCCGCCTGTACAGAGATCCTGGCTATCACGCTCGGGGTGTAGGGCCGGAACTCGCAAGGGCGTACAGGAAGACGATGCAGGTACTTGTTGCTGCAAGGGACGAAAGGGACCTGTACGCATTGAAGTCTCTTCATTTCGAGAAACTGAAAGGTGGCCGATCGGGCCAACACTCGATCCGCCTCAACGAGCAGTGGCGACTCATCGTCACATTGGAAGAAACGGATCAAGGCAGAATCGTGAACATCGTCGAAATAGTCGACTACCACTAGGAAAGGAGGTGAGCATGTCCGAAGCTTTCGTTCCCGCCGAGGTATTTCCTCCCGGTGAGTACCTGCGTGACGAGCTGGAGGCCCGGGGCTGGACTGAGACCGAGTTTGCACAGATTCTGGGCCGACCTGTCCAGGCTGTGTCGGAGATCATCAATGACCGGAAGGACATCACCCCTGAGACGGCGCTGGCGATCTCGGATGCCTTCGGAACCAGCCCCGACCTGTGGCTAAACCTTCAATCGGCCCACAAGCTTCATCGGGCCCGTACGACGTCCGATCGCGATTCCAATGTGGCTCGCCGAGCACATCTTCGATCGATGTTGCCGGTTCGCGAGCTCCAGAATCGGGGATGGCTTCCGGAAACCGACGATATAGATCGTCTCGAGACTGCTGTCTGCGAGTTTCTAAGGATCGGATCGGTTGAGGAGACTCCTCGGTTAGCAGTTGCAGCACGTCGAGCCAATGATGATGAGGATCTCTCGCCCACTCAGATTGGCTGGCTCGCGAGAGTTGATGCTCTCGCTTCGGGATTGGAGGTGGACCGGTTTGATGAACGTCAGCTTGCCGAGCAGGCAATGGCCATGGCGAGTCTTTTGCGCGATCCGTTTGAAGTTCGCAATGTCGCCGATTGGCTGACTGAATGTGGTGTGGCCCTAGTTGTTGAGCTTCCCCTTCGGTCGAGCAAGATTGATGGTGCCGCCTTCTACGCCTCCTCGGGTGTTGCAGCCGTCGCCTTGTCGACCAGAGGCAACCGCTTCGACTCATTCGTGTTCACGTTGCTTCATGAGGTCGCACATCTCTTGTTGGGCCATGTCCAAGCCGATCGAGCGCACCTGGACGAGTCGATTGAGAGAGACAGCCACGGTAGGGAGGCGGAGGCCAACGCCCTAGCGGCGTCCTGGATCTTTCGCGACGGCCTCGATATCGAAGCTCCTATCACCACCTCGTCGATCGTGAAGGCAGCAGAACGATATGGCGTTCATCCGAGTCTCGTCATTGGAAGACTCCAGTGGGACGACAGGCTTCATTGGAACCAATTCCGCGCCCACATCCCCAGGGTTCGCACGCTCATTGGAGCTTCGGAGGCTTAACGATGGCTGTGGCAACACACGCTCCGATTACGAACCGGCCCTCGTTCTGTCGAGGCCGGTCCCATGCTGACCCTGTGTGAGCGCTTCCTGGCCCGATCTATGTCGCGGGCGTTCCTGGCTCTGAGAGGGTGGATCTAATCGTTCAGCTCGCCTAGCCCAGACTCGGATGGCGTAGCCAGTTTGGCGACCTCGGAAGTACTGCCAAAAGCGGCGGTGGTACTCGAACTCCGACAAGATAAGCGCAACACCCGGATCGGCTCGAACGGCCTTCACCATGACGTGCTCATTGCGGGGAGTTGTGTGGCCTGCAAAAAAATTGCGGGGCCAAACTCCTCAAGGAAGGCAGCGAGATCTCCGTGGCGAGGCAACACCTCGACGTAGATAAGGACCCGTCGGTTGTCATGTGCATGCCGCAAGACGGTCTTGAGCAGCAGTTTCCCGTACTTGAACCCCCGCGCATCGTCGGCCACCTTGAACGAACATATCTTCAAGATCCACCCATCAAAACCGTACGGCCGCTCTCCTCGGGCTTGGCATGCACACCCCGCTATACCCGTGCCTACCGTCGACGAACCAGTCTGGTCGACCGTCTTGACGGGCTCGCGATCCATTGGTCGGAACCGGAATACGCCGCTCGAAACGTGATCCAGATTGGATCGCCCTAATCGAGTGAGTACATAGACGTTGCCGTAACAGCCGGGGGCGGTCGAACTTCATGATCAAACAGCGACTCAAGAAGATCGAGAGCCTCCGCGATGAGTAGACGATGCCAGGTCAGAAACTCTCGTCACTGGCTGGTCCATCGCTTCTAGGACCGCGTACGAATCAAGAGTTGTCGGAATAAGAGGCCGAGTAGCCTGCCCGAACCGATGAACTGTCCGTCTTGTGGGGCCGACACCTCGCCCGAGCATAAGCACTGCTCGGCGTGTGGAGCCCGGCTGGAAAGGCCTTGCCCAGATTGCGGGAAGGCCAACCCGGCCCACCATCGCTTTTGCGTCGATTGTGGGGAGGCCCTGGAGCCGACGACTACCTCCACGAAGCGTCCTCGGGGCGAAGAGCGTCGCTTTGTCACCGCCTTGTTCGTCGATCTGGTCGGGTTCACTCCGATGACCGAATCGACCGACGCTGAGGAGGTACGTCGGCTACTCACCCGCTATTTCGACCGCGCCCGAGACATCATCGAGGGCTTCGGCGGAGAGGTTGACAAGTTCATCGGCGACGCCATCACCGCTTTTTGGGGAGCCCGGATCAGCCACGAGGACGACCCCGAGCGGGCGGTGCGGGCCGGTCTCGAGTTGGTCGACGCCGTCGCCGCCCTCGGAGACGAACTCCGCGTTCCCCATCTGGCCGCCCGGGTAGGGATCTTGTCGGGTGAGACGGCCGTCGGTCCCGGAGGTAACCAACAGGGTCTGGTCGTCGGCGACATCGTCAACACCGCCGCCCGCCTGCAGACGGTGGCTGCGCCGGGGACTGTCGTGGTGGGAGATTCGACCCGACGGTTAACCGAGGATTCCATACAGTATGCGAGCCTCGACCCCCAGATCCTCAAAGGAAAGACTTCGCCGGTCCCTACCTGGCAGGCGGTCGGGTTCGTTGCCGTGCGGGGAGGCCGGACGAAGACACACGGTCACGAGGGGCCCTTTGTCGGCCGCCAGGAGGAGTTGCGGCTGCTCAAGGATCAGCTAACCGTGGCGGGTCGGGAGCGGAGGCCGCGGCTCGTTTCAATCGTCGGCGAGGGGGGAATCGGCAAGAGCCGCCTGCTGTGGGAGTTGGAGACCTACGCCTCCGGCCTGGCCGAGGCCATCCACTGGCTGGGGGGACGCTCTCCCGCTTACGGTGAAGGAGTCACCTTCTGGGCCTTGGGAGAGATGGTTCGCCAGCTGGCCGGTCTGGCTGAGACCGCTGACACCGCTACCAGCCTCACCCGACTGCGGGCCACCCTCTTTGACTACGTGCTCGACGACGAAGATCGTCGCTGGATCGGTCCCAGGTTGGAGGGTCTCCTCGGTCTGTCCCCGGTTCCTCCCGGAGGAAAGGACGAACTTTACGCGGCGCTCCGCATGTTCATCCAGCGGATCGCCGAGCAGGGCACCACGGTGTTGGTGTTCGAGGATCTGCAATGGGCGGACCCGGGGCTGGTCGACTTCATCGAGCAGCTCGTCGAACGTTCACCTCGCTACCCGCTGCTGGTCATAACCCTCGCCCGTCCCGCTCTCCTCGACCGCCATCCCGGCTGGGGAGCCGGAAAACCGAATCACCTTTCGACTTATCTGGGACCGCTGGGCGCGGCCGACATCGCGTCGCTGGTCCGGGCGCTGACGCCCGACCTCGCCGAAGAAGACGTCGAACGCATCGCTGAGGCGTCGGCGGGGATCCCCCTCTACGCCGTGGAGCTGGTCCGGACTTGGATCGCCGGCGGGCGGTCGGCAGCGGCCGGTAGCTCCCAGGCCGACTCTCGCCTCCCCATCCCCGACTCCCTGCAGTCGGTCATCGGTGCCCGGCTCGATCTCCTCGACCCTGCCGACCGGGCGTCGCTCCAGCAGGCTTCGATCCTCGGCCAGACCTTCACCGTCGATGCCCTGCTGGCCCTTCTCGGTGATGAGGGGACTGAACACGTGCCGGCGGCCCTTGACCGCCTGGTGCGGGCGGAGATCCTGGCGGTGGAGGACGACCCAACCTCACCCGAACGGGGCCAGTACCGATTCATCCAAGAGCTCATCCGGGAAGTGGCCTACAGCCGGCTGACCCGGGCCGATCGACGAGCCAAACACCTTGCCGCCGCCACCTACCTGCAGAGATCGGACGATCCCGAGCTGGCGCCGGTGGTCGCCTATCACTATCTGCGGGCTTATCAGGCCGATCCCCACGGCGCCCCCGAGTTGGCCGAAAAAGGCATCGAGGCTCTGATGTCGGCCGCCGCCAGAGCCGCCGCTCTTCACTCCCATCACCAGGCCCTCAATCTTTACCAACAGGCCGCCGCCCTTACCGACGATGCCGCCCGAATCGGGCTCATCTTCGAACGAGCCCTCGAATCGGCCCGGGCGACGGGAAACGACGACTTGATCACAGCGACCGCACCCGAGGCCGCCGACGCCTACCGCCGGGCCGCGGACCTGCAAGGAACCGCCCGGGTATTGATCATTCAGGCAGAGTCGCTGTGCGACAACTACCGGGCCCAGCAGGCGATGGACCTCCTCGCCACCATCGAAGGCTGGGAGCTGGAGAGGCCGACCTGGGTGCGGTTCGTCGCCGCCAAGGCCAGGGCCACCTTCATGACCGAGCAGCCTGAGCAGGCGGTGCAACTCTCGGATCAGATCATGGCCGACCTCGAGGCGGGTGCCGATCGGGACGCTCTCATCCATCAAGTCATAACCAAGGGAAGCGCCCTGTTGACTCTCGGCCGGGAAACTGAGGGATTCATCCTGCTGGAGGGCGCGCTTAGAAAGGCCGAGGAGTGGGGACTGGGCTGGCCCGCCGGCCGAGCCCGCAACAATCTCCTCGCCTTCCTGCAGCTCGATGACCCCGTTCGGGCCGGTTCCTTGGCAGAGGAAGGGTTGGAAGTAGCCCGCCGCTACGGCGACAGTGTGGGAATCGGCCGCCTCGGGTCCTGGGTCGTCTGGGACCGGGTCGGCCAAGGACGGCTATCCGATGCCGAAGCACTGATGGCCGAACTGGATGAGTCGGCGATCGGTTCTGGAGATGCCGTTGATCTGGAGTTCGCCAAGCTGACGATCAAGGCCTTGCGCGGAGACGACCAGGCCATCGATTCTCTGCTTCGGCTGGCCAGCGAGGCAAGTTCTGATCCGAATCCCGCTCAACGGGACTGGGGCCGGTGGAGGTCCGCCCGTTCCCTCCGGCTCGGCGGTCGCCCACTCGAAGCCTATGAGACCCTGATCGGCATTGAAACCGAGGAGAGTCGTGACTCGGCCTGCACGGCAGCGGCCATGACCGCCCTCTGGTTGGGCGATCTCGAGCGCATCGGATTCCTGCAGAACGAATATCCGTTTGCCGATCGTCGAGAGCGGAGATTCGTGGGATACCGGCTCTTGCTGGAGGCCGGGGAGTTCGCTGTTACCGGCAAGAAGGCCGAGGCGGGTGCCGCCTTCCGGGGGCTGATCGACCTGTGGGACGGGGTGATGCTGCCCGACGAGATCAACGAGGTCCGGGCTTTATACGCCGCTGCTGTCCCCGACGATCCGCTCGCGCAACAGGCGTCCGAGATCGCCCTCCGCTGGATCGAAGAGTCGGGAGCCACCCGGCTGCTCTCGACCTGGAAAGCCGGGCTGCCAGCGGGCCAGCCGTCGCCGGTTCCGGCGTAGCCGGGGATCCCCCGTGACCAGGGCGAACCCAAAAGAGACTCGGAAATCAACGGCCTCATAACGACACCCAAGAAACTGGTTTCGTCATCGAGTTG
>JANMST010000111.1:0-1619 GCA_031389635.1 Acidimicrobiia bacterium
ATAACCTTAGGTTCGCGGTTCTTGGCCGTCCTCTTGGCCAGCCTCGACGCCTAGCCGTCCTCGAGGCTTGTTGCCACCAACTCGTCGCCGCGGCGCTCCCAACCGACCCGGACCGGGGTCCCGTCGCGGAGATGATCGCGCAGGTGGGGAAGCGGATAGGCGTACACCCCGTCGTCGGTCGGCACGAAGACCATCTCGTCGCCCTCGACCAGGACGGTGAACGATCGGACCTCGATGAGATCCCCGTCGACGTTGATGACGGTGCCCATGACAGTCCCAGAGGTTTGGGTGCAAGCGGTCGCAAGCAACAGCCCCAGCACAGCGATCCTGAGTTGTCGGGCACTTCTCATGCCGGCGTGCGCAGGTCCTGTTCGATCTGGTCCCACCGCTTCTCGTCGTTGGCCCACTTGAACCAGGTTATGGCGATCACTGCCCAAAACAGCAAAGTGCCTCCGAGCTTCATGATGAGCCCGGCGATGGTCTGGTCCTCGACCGCCGACAACCCGAAAGCCAGAGCCGCATCGCCGTAGGCGGGGTAGATCGGAACATGGCTGAAGGTGAGGAAGCTGGCCGGGATGGTGGGGAGGATCGAGTTCAGGAAGAGGTACACCATCCGCATCGGGGGGCGTAGCTGGGGGACCAGGGTCGAGCGGGAGACCACCGGGATCCACATCAAGATTCCCGACAGGAAGAGGAAGGAGTGGATCAGGAAGTGGGCCAGTTCGTTGCGCAGCGATAGGGCCACGGCGTCGGGCCAGTGGCTGGCGATCATGCCGAGGTTGAAGATGGCGAAGGTCGCACCGGGTCGAGCCACGTACTTGAGCCAGGGAAGCACCAGACGATGTCCGAAGATGTGGTCCGACATCTGGCGAGTGAGGCCCAGCAGCATCAATGGCGGGACGACCAGGGTCATGACCAGATGGTTGGTCATGTGCACCCAATAGAGGGAAGTTTCGGCGAGGTCGTGCATGGGCCAACTTGAGACCACAGTCAGCAAAAGGAGACCGGTGTAGAAGGCTGTCTTTTCTCGACCGTCTGGGGGAGGGGCTAGTGGGCGGAGAATTGGCTGCACCCGAGCGGTCAAGAACCAATAGGCAAAACCGATGGTGCCGAGTACCAGCCATACATCGAAGTGCTGGTGCCAGGCCGGCAGCATTTACCTCACGCCTTTGCTGCCAGGACTCCGAACCCGATCAATACGACGGCATACAACGTAAACGCCAATGTGAAGCCGAAGCCGAAGAACCGGCTGACCACGGTCTTCTCGAAGCGCAGGTGCATGTACCAGCCGATGACGATCACGAACTTGAGAAAAGCCAGGATCAGCAGGGCGGCGGTATTGATCCATCCGAGGTCCAGCGAATCGTTGATGTAGAACAGCGCCACTTCGATGGCGGTGAGGACTGCCAAACCGATGGCGATCTTGACGTACTGAACAGGGCTCGGATGAGGGACATGATGCTCCTGGGTCATGTCACCCGCCTCCTGGCACGGCGGTGAGCAGATATACGACCGTGAAAATCACGATCCAAATGATGTCCACGAAGTGCCAGTAGAGGCCGACCAGCTCCAGATTGAGGAACTGTTTGTCGGAGAGTCCCCCGAGACGCTTCGAGAGG
>JANMST010000139.1:0-1977 GCA_031389635.1 Acidimicrobiia bacterium
TCGTTCAACATCTTCCGGAACGGAGTCTTCTTCCTGCCGTATCAGCTCACTTTCCTCGGGGCCACCACCTTCCCCTCCCTGCAGGAGTTCTTCGACGCGACCGATCCGGCCAACCCCAATCAGCTCGACCTGAATTCGTACGTCGGGAGCGGGCCGTTCAAGGGGGAGAACATCGACGTGGGACAGTTGTCGGTGTACGCCCAGGACGAGCTCCTGGTGTCGGACCGGTTCAACCTCACGGCCGGCGTCCGGGTCGACTTCCCGATGTACTTCACCGACCCGGTGGATAACCCCTTTTCCCGTTCGCTCACGGCCCTGGATGAAAACGGACAGCCGGAAACCGTAGATCAGAGCCATCTCCCCGGCGCGAGGCCGTTATTCTCACCGAGAATCGGCTTCAACTGGAACGTCGCCGGCGAGCGTCGCACCCAGATCCGCGGCGGCACCGGCATTTTCACCGGACGGGTTCCCTTCGTCTGGATCGGCAACGTGATCTCGAATCCAGGCGCGAACCCCAACCTGTTCCCCGCCGGGCCCCAGATCCCGACCTCGGGGGACGCCACTCTGGCGCAGTCCTTCGACCTCAACGCCATGGTCCCGAACTTCAAGTGGCCGCAGACCTGGCTCAGCGACATCGCGATCGACCAACAGTTCGGCCGCGGCTTCCTGGGCACGCTGGAGCTGATGTATGGGAACGACATCAACAACGTCTTCGTACGGAACGCCGATTTGGTGCCGCCGGTCCGGACTCTCCCCGACGGGCGGCCATACTATGGCGGCGCCGGCAACAACGAGCTCAACAACGACCCCGCCAACCCCGGCGATGATGGCGCCGGGATCTACGTGATCGACAACACCGGCAAGGGCTACAACCTCAACGTCACCGCCCAGCTCCGGAAGACGTTCGATTTCGGGCTGGGGGCCACGCTGGGCTACAGCTTCACCAAGGCCAAGAACAACCTCAAGTCCACCGAGATCGCCAGCGTGCTGTGGCAGAACCAGCCGGTGCAGGGCGATCCCAACAACCCGGAGCTGAGCTTCTCCGAGTTCGGCCAGCGGCACCGGATCGTGGGCGGCGCCACCTACAGCAAGGCCTGGTCATCCAGTCTGCGGACCCAGATCGGCCTCTTCGTCGAGGTCGCCGAGGGCAACCGTTTCGGCGGGGCTGGAGGCAACCGGTACTCGTTCATCTACTCCGGCGACGTGAACGGCGACGGGACGGGAGGCAACGACCTGATCTACATCCCCCGAGGCCAGAGCGAGATCCAGTTCGCCGACTGCCCCACGACATGCGGGTCGAACGTCACCCCGCAGCAGCAGTGGGATGCGCTCGACGCCTTCATCGAGCAGGACGGCTACCTCCGGTCGCATCGCGGCGAGATCGCCGAGCGGTTCGGGGCGGTCAACCCCTGGTACAACAACGTCGACTTGCGGATCCTGCAGGACTTCTCGTTCGGCAATGTGACCCGGCACACGTTCCAGTTCAGCGTCGACGTGCTGAACGTTGGGAACCTGATCGATTCAGATTGGGGGGTCCGCAAGGTGGCGAGCGCGCCCGCCACGTCACCGCTCACCCTGACCGGGTTCGATGGCACCGGTGCACCGGTTTTCAATTTCACCGGTCCGTCCCAGACCTACATCGACGATCCCAACCTGTTGTCGCGCTGGCGGGCTCAGCTGGGGTTGCGGTACTACTTCAGCCAGTAGATCCGGCGTCTGGCGGAAGGCCGTCAGGAACGCGCCTAGGCTCCATCACCCTAGGTTGTGACGTGGGTACCGGAGGGTGGCAAAGAAACGGCCGGAGAAGGCGGGGGCAACCCGCAAGTTCGAGCGTCAATTGCGATCTTTCTCACCCTCCCGGAGGCGTCTCCATGGTATGGCTTGCTATTATCCTGCTGGTGGCCTGGGTCCTTGGGTGGGCAGTCTTCAAGGTGGCCGGGGGTCTCATCCACATTCTGCTCGTCATCGCCGTGGTGG
>JANMST010000170.1:0-3425 GCA_031389635.1 Acidimicrobiia bacterium
TCGACATCGGCATCGCTCAGACGGCCTTTGCCGCGCAGACGGGTAAAGATGGCTTCGAATCGCTCTGACAGGGAGTCAAACATTTTTCAGACGGAAAGCGGGAGGCGGAAGGCGGACCGCGGTATACGAGACGCCAGACGCCAGACGCCAGACGCCAACGTGAACCGGGTGGGAACAACGATGAAGGTGAGAGCGAACACGAAAGCAGGGTAACTGGGCTCGGGTGCCTGCTCTTAGGGGACCCGGGAGAACGCCCGGGTCCTGAGATCCACCCAGATCCCGTTCTGCCAGTAGACATCAGCCCTGCACAAGTCCAGGGCCTCCTCTTCGGTGGTGGCACGCAGGATCAGCAGCGAGGCCGACGCATCGCCGTAAGCGCCCGCCTCGACCACCACCCCGCGGACCTTCAGCTCGGTGAGACGGGCGAGGTGGGCGGGCCGGACGGGAACACGGGCTTCGGCGGCGTTCAACGTAAGTGGCCTCGACCAGCCAAACCGTTTCGAGAGTTGGGACATTCGGGCTCTGATCAGGCATCGGGAGAGGCTAGGCGGTAGGCGAGATTTGATCCGCAGGTAGCCTTCCGTCGTGACTGCGCCGATCACAACCGATGCCGGGGCTGATGAGGCGCTGCGGGCCGACATTCGGCGCCTCGGAGCCCAGCTCGGTCAAGCCCTGACCCGCCAGCACGGGGAAGAGTTGCTCAACCTGGTCGAGGAGGTGAGGGGCCACACCAAGGCCGTGCGGATCGAGGGCGACACCGAAGCCGACGACCTACTGGCCGCGCTCCTCGAGAAGCTCGACCTGGCTACCACCATCGATCTGGTCAGGGCGTTCTCGGCTTACTTCTATCTCGCCAATGTTGCCGAGCAGACCCATCGAGTTGGAGAACTGGCCGGCACCGAGGGCGAGCGCTACCTCGACGAGACCATCGACCGGATTCAGGCCGCGCAGATTGACCCCAAGATCATTGCCGACGTGCTGTCGCGGCTCGAAATCCGCCCGGTGTTCACGGCCCACCCGACCGAGGCGGCCCGGCGGACGATTCTGACCAAGCTGCGTCATCTGACCGATCTTCTCCAGGAGCGACTCGAGCCGACCACCACCTCCCGGGAAAGGGAGAGGATCGATCGAAGGATCGAAGAGCTCATCGACCAGATCTGGCAGACGGACGAGCTCAGGGCCGAGCGACCTGAGCCCCTCGACGAGGCCAAGTCGGTGATCTTCTATTTCGACCAGCTCTTCACGCACGTCCTTCCCTACCTCACGGAGGAAATCGCCGGCTCGCTCGCACGCCTCGGACGCGATGACCGGCCGGCAATTCGATTCGGCACGTGGGTGGGTGGTGACCGCGACGGCAATCCCTCGGTCACGCCCGAGGTGACGATGCAGGTTCTGGAACTCCAGCACGACC
This sequence comes from Acidimicrobiia bacterium, assembly GCA_031389635.1. GTDB lineage: Bacteria > Actinomycetota > Acidimicrobiia > Spongiisociales > ZC4RG35 > DATEEG01. Next base: position 1,412 of record JANMST010000170.1, read on the forward strand.
ATTGCCTTCGCAATCTCATCGGTGCCATTGAGGAAGTAGCCGAGGAGCTGTCGGTCTCGTCCCGCATCCGGCCAATCTCGGCCGACCTGGCAGCGTCGCTCGAAGAGGACCGGGAGGCCTTGCCGATCGTGTGGCAGCGGTTCCGGGGGATCAACGCCAACGAGCCGTACCGGTTGAAGTGCGCTTTCATCCATCAGCGCCTCCACAACACGAGGGCCCGGATCTTCGAAGATGCCCGCCATGAGCCCGGATGGGACTACGCCGGCCCGGCCGAGCTGGCAGCCGAGTTGCAGTTGATGACTGTCTCCCTCGGAATCCACGCCGGGGATCTCCTTGCCAACGGGACCTTGGCCCGGCTTGCCCGCAGGGTCGCCACGTTCGGGTTTCACCTCGCCACGCTCGACGTCCGCGAACACGCGGCCCATCTGCATCTCACCGTCGGAGAGTTGTTCCGCCGGGTCGGGGTCGACTACGACGGCCAGGATCGAGAGCAACGCGAGACCTTGCTGGCGGCCGAGCTGATCAGCCGGCGTCCGCTCGGCTCACCAACCACCCAGCTCGACGGAGAGGCGGACTCGACCCTGCGGACCTTCCAGGCGATCCGGGCAGCTCTCGATCGGTTCGGGCCTGTGATCGAGTCCTATGTGATCAGCATGGCCCAGGGGGTCGACGACGTCCTGGCAGCTGCCGTTCTCGCCCGCGAGGCGGGCCTTGTGGATCTTCATCAGGACATCGCCCGGATCGGATTCGTCCCGCTATTCGAAACCATCGAAGAGCTGCAGCGCTCGGGAGACCTGCTCGACGGTCTTCTCAAGGTGAGCCCGTACCGCGAACTGGTCCGTCATCGGGGTGACATCCAGGAGGTCATGCTCGGATACTCCGATTCCAACAAGGACGGCGGCATCACGACGTCGCAATGGGAGATCTACAAGGCCCAGCGTCTGCTTCGGATCGCAGCCCAGGAACACGGCGTGACGCTGCGGTTGTTCCACGGCCGGGGAGGGACGATTGGTCGCGGGGGCGGTCCTTCCCACGCCGCCATCCTCGCCCAGCCTTACGGGACCATCGACGGATCGATCAAGGTGACCGAGCAGGGAGAGGTGATCTCCGACAAATACGGCCTGCCCCGGCTGGCAGCTCGCAACCTCGAGCTCGCCTTGGCCTCGGTGCTGGAGGCGTCTCTGCTGCACCGGGTTTCGCGCCAACCGAAGGATGTGCTCGACCGGTGGACCGAAGGCATGGACGCGTTTTCGGTTGCGGCATTTGCGGCGTATCGCAATCTGGTCGAACACCCCGATCTGGTGCCCTACTTTCTCGCCTCGACGCCGGTGCAGGAACTGGGTGCGATGAACATCGGCTCGAGGCCGTCACGGCGTCCCGGGGGCGGCGGAGGATTGGAGGATCTGCGGGCGATCCCCTGGGTCTTCGGATGGACCCAGTCCCGGCAGATCATTCCCGGCTGGTTTGGAGTCGGCTCAGGGCTCAAGGCGGTTCGGAACAGCGATCACGCCGAGACAATTGACGACATGGCATCGCGCTTTCTTTGGCTGCAAACCTTCCTGTCCAATGTCGAGATGACCCTGGCCAAAACCGACCTGTCGATTGCCCGACGCTACGTCGATCGGTTGGTCGCACCAGAACATCGCCACTTGTTCAGCCTCATCGCCGACGAGTATCAGCTGACGGTCGATGAGGTCTCCCGGTTGACGGATCGGGCGGTCCTGGGATCCAACCCGGTGCTGGCGCGAACCCTGGAGGTTCGCAACATCTACCTCGACCCCATCAACTACATGCAGGTCTCGCTCCTCGAGCGGAGCCGTCGCCACGGAAGCGACGACCCCCAACTCCAGCGCGCCCTCCTGCTAACCGTCAACGGCATCGCCGATCTGAACCGTGACAAACGACCCGACATCATTGCGGTTGCCAGCGGCCTCACGGAGCTTCGGTGGTACCAGAACCCCGGCTGGGCACGACACGTCCTCGTCACTGGGATCAACCTGCCGATTAACGCAGC
>JANMST010000209.1:0-2170 GCA_031389635.1 Acidimicrobiia bacterium
CGAGGGGGTAAGCGTGAGGGCATGACCGGGACCGCCCGGTCCAATCACCCTCGGGGTCGTCAGGTCCCGGTTCAAGTGCGACAACTCCAGAACCGTCTATGGGCTGCTGCCAAGCAGTCTGAGGGTCGCTGTTTCCATGCTCTGTATGACCGCATCTACAGGAGTGACATCTTGTGGGAGGCGTGGGAACGGGTGCGAGCCAATCGTGGTGCTGCCGGGGTCGACAAGATGACCGTGGCGGCAGTGGAGGACTACGGCGTTCACCGCTTGTTGGGTGAGCTTGCCGCAGATCTTCGTGCAGGTGTCTACCGTCCGGCGCTGGTGCGTCGGGTGGAGATCCCCAAACCTGATGGTCGGATGCGGCCGTTGGGTATCCCGACTGTGCGTGACAGGGTGTGCCAGCAGGCCGCCAAGATCGTTCTCGAACCGATTTTCGAGGCCGATTTTCTGCCGGTGTCGTTCGGGTTCCGCCCGAAACGATCGGCGACTGATGCGTTGGAGAAGATTCGGGTGGCGTTCCCTCAAGGACGACAGTTTGTGTTTGAGGCCGACATCCGCGATTTCTTCGGGTCGATTGACCATGACCGGCTGCTGTCGCTCGTTGAGCGGCGGGTGTCGGATCGTCGGGTACTCAAACTGCTCCGCCAATGGTTGCGTGCCGGGGTGTTGGACCATGGTGTGGTCTCCGAGTCGGTCTCGGGAACACCACAAGGCGGGGTGATCTCGCCGTTGTTGGCCAACATCTTCTTGCACGCCTTCGATCAAGCCTGGGCCGAGGGCGGCATCGGCGAGCTTGTCCGCTACGCGGATGACTTCGTGGTGTTGTGCTCGACCCGCGACCAAGCCGAAACCGCGCAGGAACGGGCGACCGTGATCCTGGGCGGGCTCGGATTGGAGTTGCATCCGGACAAGACCCGTGTGGTCGATCTCCGGGAAGGCCGTGAGGGCTTCGATTTCTTGGGGTGTCATCTTCGCGCCCGCATGTCCGGTGCGATGTGGGCCAAGTACGGCAAGGTCCGCTACTACTTGCATCGTTGGCCGTCAGCGCGGTCGATGAAACGGGCACGCACACGGATCAGAGAACTCACCGATCGTCGCCGGGTCGGGATGGAGTTGAACGACGTGATCAGCACGTTGAACCTGTTCCTGCGGGGATGGGGCAACTACTTCCGCACCGGGAACGCGTCCAACAAGTTCCGTCAACTCGACCGGCACGTCGCCTGGCGGCTGAAACGTCTTCTGATCAAGAAGCGGGGCCGCAACCTGCGAGCCGGCCAAGCCGGACGTTGGACCGAGGCCTGGTTCCACGACCAGGGCCTGCACAAACTGCTCGGCACCATCCGCTACCCGAAGGCCGCGTAACCATGCCAAGAAGACCGAACGTAAGCCGTGTGCGGGAAGACCGCGCGCACGGATTGAAAGGGGATGGGGAAACGGACCGGCAACGGCACCGCGCCCCTGACTACCAATGACGGAGGAACGTCCGGCGCATCGGCCCCGCCCTCGTGACCGCGGCATGGGCGAGGACAGCGCATCGGAGCCCAGTCGCTGTTGGGGTGGAAGTTCCCGGATGGGATGTGCTCGAGCGCGGCACCTTCTTTCAGGTCGCGGATCGCGAGTTCGACCGCGGCGCACCACCACCCGAGCCGGTTCCGCAGCGACCGGTGACCGTTCGATAGTCTGGCGCCGACCAGCGAGGTTCAGGTGCTGGTGAGTTCGGTGATGATCCGTTGCGCGGTCTGGAGGCGCGGCGTGGTTCGCTCGAGAGTCGCAATTCGGAGGGCCTCGATGGTGCCGTCGAGGGGTGCTCCGAGCTGGCGGAGCCATCCGATGATGATGGTGGCGAGCTGGATCGTCTCGGTCAACAGCTTGGCGGGGCTTGCTGGGATTGCTGCCCAGTCGCTGATTTGGAGGCCGCCGGCTTCTTGTGCGGCGACGGCAAGAATGGCCAAGGTTTGCTCGTCGACTGTGTGACCACTTGCACCGAGAAGTGTTGTCCAGGTCGGAAGATTGAGTGGGCCACCGGCGCAGACAGCGAACAGTCGGAGCGCTGTGGCGGTGTACCGGAATACGCCGGCAGCGGCGAGGGCCTCGCTGCCGCACACTTGGATCAGTATCGTACAAGCGTCGCTCGAGTCGAGTCCGCGCTGAATTCCTTCGATCGCGGCGA
>JANMST010000261.1:0-7672 GCA_031389635.1 Acidimicrobiia bacterium
CGGGTCGCCGCCTTGAACGTGATCGCCCAACGCCGGGGACAGACCCTGGCTCAGATGGCAGTGGCATGGGTTCTTCGCGACCCGCGGGTCACATCGGCGCTGATCGGAGCCAGTCGCTGGTCACAGATCGCCGAAGCGCTGGCGGCCCTCGATAACACGTCATTCGACCAGTCGGAGTTGGCCGAGATCGACCAGTACGCCATAGACAGCAACATCAACCTCTGGGCAAACTCAAGTGAAGCGGACTGAGAGAACCTGTCCCCCCTCTTGAGGGGGGACCGCTCGCCGCTCTGGGCGAGCGTGGGGGGAGCGAGAACCACAGCGGCAGCCAGACCCGTCTGGACCGATCGCGTTCGTCTCGTTCCTTCCTAGCTTCCGTCGGGTTCCACACCGATCTCGGTGGCCTTGATCGAGATCCAGATCTCTACTCCCGGTTCCAGGCCGAGGCTGTCGCCGGCCTGGCGGGTCACCTCGGCGGTGATGGGAAGCGGTGGCCCCATCTGCACCCGGACCCGATCACCGAGGCGCTCGACCAACTGAACTCGGGACTTCCAAACATTGCGCGGGCTTCCTTCCGGGAGCTGACGATGGAGGGCGATCACCCTTGGGTGGATGATCACCAGCACCTGGCCCGCAACCGACGAATCGGCCACGTGGAGGTCAACGCCATCGATGTCGATCACACCCCCCGTCGCTCGCCCCGCAAACAGATTGGACCCGGCCAGATCGGCGGCGTACCGCGTCCGCGGCCTGAGCCTGATGTCATCGGCGGTACCCACTTGAGTGACGGAGCCGTTCTCGATGACGTGCACCATGTCGGCCAGCAGAAATGCCTCGGTAGGATCATGGGTGATGAGCAACCGGGGTCCCGGGTACTGCCCCAGGTGTTCTGCCAGCAGGCGGCGCATTTCCGACCGGGTGGTGACGTCAAGAGCCGCGAGTGGCTCGTCCAGCAGAAGGAGATCGGGATCGCCCACCAACGACCTGGCAAGAGCAACCCTCTGGGCCTGTCCTCCCGACAATTCACGGGGCAACTGATCGGCCACATCGTCGAGACCAAGGCGGTTGATCCATCGACCGGCCACGTCCTTGGCCCCCTTCCGATCGATGCCTCGACTGCGCGGCCCGAAGGCGATGTTCTCCCGCGCCGAGAGGTGGGGGAACAAGAGATAGTCCTGAAACACCACTCCGACCCGGCGCTGCTCAGGCGGTATGAAAAGGGCCCGGTCAGGGTCGTCGAGAGTGCGCCCGTTGAGGGTGATTCGCCCCCGATCGACCGGGATCATCCCTGCCAGCGCCCGGACTGCGGTCGACTTTCCTGCCCCGTTGGGACCGAGCAGCGCCACCGTCTGGCCGGGGGCAATCGACAGCGCCAGGTCGAGGACGAAACCCGTGTCTCGTTCAACCACGAATTGGGCTTCGAGGCCCTCCGGCGGGGCTTGGTTCGTTGTCAAAGGGCCTTCCACCAGCGGTCTCGCAGTGCAACCAGGACGGTGAGTGACACGGCGACCATGACGAGGCTCAAAGCGATGGCTGTGTCGCGGTCGCTCTCAAGGGCGACGAACACCGCCAGCGGCAGAGTCTGCGTGCGACCCTGAAGATTGCCCGCAAACGTGATGGTCGCTCCGAACTCCCCGAGCGACCGGGCCCAACTGAGGACAAGGCCGGCCACGAGCGACGGTCCGATCATCGGCAACGTAACGCGGCGAAGCACGGTCCAGCGGCCGGCCCCGAGACTGGCGGCGGCACCTTCGTAACGGCTGTCGAGGTTGCGAAGGGCGCTCTCCACGGTGATCACGAGAAAGGGCATCGCAACGAAGACATTGGCGACGATGACCCCCCAGATCGAGAACGGAAGAAGGATCCCGGTCGCCTGATTGAGCGGCTCTCCAACCAGGCCGCGGCGCCCCAAAGCGAACAGAAGGGCCGCTCCCCCAACCACCGGAGGCAGTACCAGCGGCAGCGTCACGATCCCTCTCACCAGAGAGCGGCCCCGAAAGGGGACCCGGGCGATGAGCCAGGCCAGGGGCACTCCAATCAGTCCGGATATCGCAGTTGCCGAGAGGGAGGTCAGCAGGGAGAGTCGCAAGGCGTCGAGGACGATCTCCCCCGAAAGCAGATCGCCCAGTCGGGTCCACGGCGTCCGCGCCAGTAGTCCGACGAGAGGTAGCACAAACAGAAGCAAGCCCGCTGTCGCCAGGACCACCACCAGGATGGGCGGACGGTTCTTCACCCGGCGGCGGCCGGTCGATCGATGTGAAATTTCAGGGAAGGGAGAACCCATATCGGGCCAGGATCGCACGGCCTTCGTTGGAAAGGGTGAATGTCACGAAGGCGTTGGCGCCCTCGGGGTTGGGGGCGTTGATGAGGGCGGCGATGGGGTAAGTGGCGACAACATTGGAGTCCGCCGGGATGTCCACTCCCTCAACACTGTCCCCCGCAGCCAGGACATCGGTGACGTAGACGATGCCGGCGTCGAGCTCTCCGGCCTCGATCTTGACCATGAGTGCCCGAACATCCGGCTCGTTCGTATCGACCGCCGGCACCACACCTGCACTGGCCAGAGCCTGCCGTCCAAAGTCGCCACAAGGAACTCCCTCAGCGCAAAGACCGATGAGAAGGCCTTCCCGGGCAAAGTCGGCGAACTCGGTTACCCCGGCCGGGTTTCCCGGCGGCACAGCAATCTGCAGGATGTTCGTAGCCAGGGTTGCAGAAGCCGACGCCCCGCCCGCCTCGATGACCTGGTCCATATTGGAGGTGTTGGCCGAGGCGAATACGTCGGCTGGCGCCCCCTCCAGGATCTGCTCGCGCAACGACGAGCTGCCGGCGAGATTGAGTTGAACATCGAATTCTGGATTGGCTGCCCTGAACATCGTTGCGATCTCTCCGAAGGCATCCGTCAACGAGGCCGCGGCAAAGACGAGGACCGGTTCCTTGTTGGCTGAGGTTGGTGTTCCACACGCCAGCACCATCGTGGCCAGACACGCAATGAGCAATGCGAGCATCCCGCTGGGCCTTTTCATGCTGCCCGAGCCCCCGACCCTTCCAGGTCGTAGCCGCCCACTCCCGCCAGCTGTCGTCGGAATCGGCTTCCCACCAGGACCGTCATCGCCGCTTCGACAACTTCGTCGTTGATCCAGGATTGAGCCACCCAGAGTTGGGCACTGTGAACTTCGATCGGATGGAACAGTGCTCCGGCCGCTCTCGCGGCCGGCTCGATCGTCACCCCGGGAATGTCCATCGCCATCGCCCAGCGGGCGGCTTCGATATGGCTCTCCGCCAGAGGGCCGGGAACGCTCTTGCGAGGGTTCGGAACTGCGTTGCGGAACGCTCGCTGAACTCCGGCGCCCGGTTCCCGCTGTACCACCGGGACCTTCCCGGTTAGAGCCTTCTTCCACCATCCTTTGGTCGCGTCGGGTCCGGCCGCGATTCCAACCTGCCAACGGACCAGATGGAAACGCGTGACCGCAAGATCTTCGGCTCGCCCGAGGAGGTCGGGCTCAGGTCCATGGACGACAGCGGCGTGGAGGCGACCGGCCAGGAGGCACTCGAGAGCGCTGGTGCTCGTCATGTTCACGGCAACGGCCCCCGCTCCCTCCTTGCGCAACATCCGCTCCAACAAGACCAGTCCTGGTTCGCAGCCACCCACGACGACGCCCGGGGCGCCACCGCCGAAAGTGTTGATGCGACCGTCCGTCACTACCCCATCGGCCGCGTCCCATCCCTCCGGACCGACTCGAATCGGAGCCGTCACCGATTGATTCCCGATCTGGCCCACTCTTACCAGTGCCCCTTCGGGGGTCTTCCTGCCGCTGGCGATGTCGATAGGGGCCGAAAGGGTGCCGAACAGTGAATCGACGGTGACCCCGAGGGCGTCGGCCAGGGCGAGCGCCGAATCAACCCGCGGAAGGTTGCGACCTGCTTCAACCGCTCCCACGAGTTGTCGGCTAACGCCGGCTCGACCGGCCAAGTCCGATTGCCTGAGCCCGGCCGATTCTCGAGCCATCCGAAGTCGTGACCCAGACATGCCAGGAATCTAGCACAATCGCTAGATTTCTGGCCGACGAAGCCTTCGGTGGCCTTGCGCTCACTATTTAGGCGGTAAATGCCGATGTAGTGGTATGGAGCGGTCGCCCGTGGGCAAAGTCAAAACTCGAGGCTCGCCCCGATTGGTATCGTTCGCGGCCGCGGCGTTGTGTGTCGTGGGACTTTTGATCCTCGCCACCATGGTTTCAAGCGGCTCTATCTCAGGATCTATCGCGGCCAATGCCCGCTCTCTCCATTGGGTCAATTCGCTCCTGGGATCGGCGGCCCTAGTCCGAGCCGCCAACGCTCAGGCTGTCGTTTTCGCAGTCGATCACGGCCTGGGAGTGGCCAGTGACAAAGCGCTGGAGGCTGCGCTCAATGAGGCAGGTGTGGTCCGCGAGTCCTTGGATGACGTGGTCAACCTCCGACCGGTCGACGCGGTCGGCGTCGACCCTGATCTCGATGCGGCAATCGAGCGCTTCCTAGACGCCGATCGGCAAGTCGTCGCCGAGATCGAGCACGGGAATATCGGTGCAGCCGTCGAGTTGTCTCAAGGCACCTTGGAGGCCGCTTTCGAAGACCTCGAGCGAATCATCACCAGCGAGCAGACCAGCATCCTGCAAAGCATCGACGAAACCGAGACTGCTTCGGGTCGAGTCGCGTCGATCGCAACGGTGATCGTGACGCTCCTGATTCCCGGAGCAGCCATGTCCATCTACTTCTTACTGGCCAGACGGCAAATCCGCGACCGTAGGCTATTAATGGAGTCGCAACTCATAGCCGTCCGCCAGCTTGCCACGGCTAAGGACGAGTTCATTGCCAGCCTTTCACACGAGCTCCGGACTCCTCTCACCAGCATCTACGGGTTCTCTGAGCTCCTCTTGGGCGATGGTGCCAACGACCCCGTGCAAACGGCGGAGCTCATCACCATCATCAATGCAGAGTCGAGCGAGCTGATGCGAATGGTTGAGGACATCCTGACAGGGGCACGTCTCGATTCCGGGGCTCTGACGTTCGACGTCACCACGATGGCCATTGTCCCCGAAATTGAAATGGTGGTCGAGCCGTTCCGAAGATCGGGCCTGGAGATCACATTGTCCTGCTTACCGGCGATTGTCACAGCCGACCGAATGCGATTCCGCCAGGTTCTGCGCAATCTCGTTTCGAATGCACAAAAGCACGGTGGATCGCGCATAGCTATCGGCACCCAGGTCAGGGGCAGGGACCTGGTGCTTGCAGTCGTAGATGACGGACCTGGAGTTCCCGAGGAGATAGAAGACCGCCTTTTCGAAAGATTCGTCCACGATGGCCGACGCGCGCTGCTCACAGGATCCGTGGGCCTGGGGTTGGCCATCGCCCGCAACCTCACGGAAGCCATGAACGGCACCCTCCACTACGAGCGAATCGAAGGACATACGGTCTTCAGCATGACGCTTCCGATCGCAGCATCGCCTTCTTCCGCTCTCTCCATCGGGCGGATCAGGAAACCGAGCAGGACCGGGCACCCCGCATTAGACGGCCCACGAGCCGCATGACGCGAGCACCAATCAAGAACCTGAGCATTCTCGTTTTGCTCCTCTCATCGTTGGCCTTCATGCTCGTGCCGGCCTCCCCGGCCCGGGCCGACCACGACCAGAGTGAAGGCAACGGCCATGACGGCTCAGCGACCACGACAACCACCATCACCACTTCGAGTTTCGCAACTCCGACCACGACCCCGGCGCTCGTGACGACAACCACCCTGGCGCCCGTGACGACAACGACTGTCCCGCCGACCACAACAACAGTGCCGGCAAGGGCCGCGACAACCACAACTTCGACCACTCGCCCCGAGACGACCACCACCATGGACCCACCACCTGGAGACGATCAGTGGGAGGAGCAACGACTCGAGGCGGTTCACGGTTCGACGACCACTACGACGACAGGCCCCTCAGAACCTCAGGACGATTTTGATTCGAACCAGACTCTGGTGCTTTCGATTGCCCCTTCTGGACCTGGCAGTCCGGACGAAAGTCCAAGCGGTTCGGACGGAAACGGATTCCACGTCTCCCCCCGGGAAGGCCTGACCGTTGCGTTCCGCACGGCTGTAGAGGTGATCGAAGGTCAGCTGCTCCAGTCGATGCTGTTGGGAATTCTCGTCGCGGCATTCTTCATGGCGGGAGTCGACAAGCGACGGGCCGAACCAAAGGTGGAGGCAGCACCCTTGCGCAGGTCTTACTCGACAGGACGGCAGACACCCGGCCCGAGAACGACCCCCCGCCGCTGACGCCGCCACCGTCCCAATCGGGTCGGGCCAATAGGATGCTGGCTCGTGCCCGATCGATTCTTTCCCTATGACTTCGACGAGAGGTTTTTCTGGATCTGGGGCCCGCTGGGGGCCCGCCCTAAGAAGGACGGCGTCACGCTCACCGGTGACGGAAAGTTCATCGCTACGTTCGGTCGATTCCGCGTCGAAACGCCGCTCTCCAACATCAAGGACGCCAACAAGACCGGGCCCTACCGGTGGTGGAGAGCAGTTGGAACTAGAGGCTCGGGGGTCGACTCAGGGATAACCTTCGGGACCACACCGCGCGGCGGCGTATGCGTACTGTTCAAGGAGCGAATCCCGAAAGTGATACCGCCCGCACCAATGCACGCCGGCCTGACGGTGACAGTGGCCGACCGCGACGGCCTTGTCCGGGCCCTCAAGAAACACACCTGACTACTTAGGAGTCTGACATCGAAACCCTGGCCGCTATCGCGATCGGCATCGTTGCAATCCTCCACATCGTGTTCCTGGTGATGGAGATGTTCTTGTGGACCAAGCCAATCGGTCGGAAGTCTTTTGGCCTGACCGAGGAACTGGCTGCTGCCACCGCCACCCTGGCCAAGAACCAGGGCCTCTACAACGGATTCCTGGCAGCCGGCCTCATCTGGGCGGCGCTGTCGGGCACCTGGTCGGTGCGACTGTTCTCTCTGGGATGCGTGATCGTTGCCGGCGTCTTCGGCGGATTGACCGTGGGCAAGTCGATTCTCTGGATCCAGGCAACACCCGGGATTGTGGCGCTCATCCTCGCCTACCTTGCCCGCAACTGATCGGCGGACATCACGCTCCCGACAGCCAGATCGGCGAGGTCACGAGTACAGTTCGGCCGCCCCTCAGGATCTTGGCTGCCACCTGAGGATGGCCGTCCATGACGATGGCAAACTCTTTCGAATCCATGACCAGGGCGGCGACGAAAGTGTCGGCCCTGACGGTCGCGTTGCGAGGCTTATTGGTCACAAGGCTCATTTCGCCGACCACGTCACCGGTGCTGAGCTCGGCGATCTTGCGACCTTTCTTTCGCACCGACACCCTCCCGGCCAGAAGCACCATTGCCTGGCTGCCGGCCTCCCCCTCGAAGGCCAGATATTCGCGCGGGGATATCTCGACCTCGGTGACATTGCGCGCGATCTCGCCGAGTTCCTTCCTGGAGAGTCCAGAAAACAGGGGGACACCTGAGAGCACGTCGACTTTGTCCGAATGTCGCTTCAGCAGTGCCATCGCAGCCTTCCGTTGAGATCTTGAGGGGCGGCCGAACTGTACTCGTGACCTCGCCGATCTGGCTGTCGGGAGCGTGATGTCCGCCGATCAGTTGCGGGCAAGGTAGGCGAGGATGAGCGC
>JANMST010000263.1:0-2581 GCA_031389635.1 Acidimicrobiia bacterium
GGCTGATGCTTTGGCGCAGCAGATCGGGACCGGGATCGAGTTGAGCGCGTTGCGGAAGGACGGTTCGGAGTTCCCGATCGAGATCATGTTGTCGCCGTTGGAGTCGGCTGAGGGGATCCTGGTCACGGCCGCCATCCGCGACATCACTGTCCGGAAAACTGCGGAGGCGAACCTCTTCCAGATGGTCGATGAGCTCAACCGCTCGAACGAGGAGCTGGGCCAGTTCGCCTACATCGCTTCCCACGATCTCCAGGAGCCGCTTCGGATGGTGGCCAGTTACACGCAGCTTCTTTCCCGGCGCTACAAGGGACAACTTGACGCCGACGCCGACGAGTTCATCGCTTTCGCGGTTGACGGGGCGAACCGGATGCAGCGGTTGATCGAAGACCTCCTCTCATATTCGCGGGTGGGGACCAAGGGAACCGATCTATTTGCGACGTCGAGCGAAGGTGCGCTTCGACAGGCTCTGATGAACTTGCGCGTCTCCCTTGAGGAAAGCGGTGCCGAGGTCACACACGACAGCCTCCCCACTGTCATGGCCGACGAGATGCAACTTATCCAACTCTTTCAGAATCTGGTCGCCAATGCCATCAAGTATCAGAGCAATGGTGCACCGCGGGTGCACGTCTCGGCCGTCCGGACTGCTCCGAGGGTGTGGAACTTCGCTGTGAAGGACAACGGCCTCGGGATCGATCCGCAGTATTTCGAGAAGATTTTTGGAATGTTCCAACGCCTGCATAGGCGGGACGAGTTCGCGGGCACCGGTATCGGGCTGGCGATCTGCAAGAAAATTGTCGAGCGCCACGGCGGCACCATCTCGGTGGAGTCCCGACCGGGTGAGGGCTCGACATTTCGCTTTGCCCTTACTGGAAGTGAGAGAAACATATGAAGACAAATGCACGGGGGAGAATGATCGAGGTTCTTCTGGTCGAGGACAGCCCCGGAGATGTCCGCCTCACAAGAGAGGCCTTTCTGGACGCCAACGCGTCGGTCCGCCTGCACGTGGCGAACGACGGGGTGGAGGCCATGGCCTTCCTCCGGCAACAGGGTGATCACGTTGATGCCCCGCGTCCTGACTTTATTTTGCTCGATCTCAATCTCCCCAAGGTGGATGGCCGGGAGGTCCTGGCCCACATCAAGGGGCACGAGAGCCTCAAAACGATCCCCACTGTCATCCTCACCACGTCCGACGCCGAGGCCGACATCGTGCGGAGCTATCAGCTCCAGGCAAACGCGTTTCTGACCAAGCCAGTACAGCTCGATGCGTTCGAGAGCCTGGTCAAGAGCATCACCGACTTCTGGCTCACAAGGGTCAAGTTGCCTCAACAAAGGCAAACCGGGTGACCGGTCCCGACAATCGAAAGGAGACAAGAGTGTCTCTACAGGTCTTGCTCGTGGAAGACAGTCCCGGGGATGTCCGACTGACGCGGGATGCCTTCATCGAAACCAATCACCGGGTGAACCTGAGTGTTGCGGTCGACGGAGTCGAAGCGATGGCTTTCCTCAGGCACGAGGGGGAATATGGCGACTCCCCCCAACCCGACCTCATCCTGCTGGATCTCAATCTGCCCAAGATGGATGGCCGCCAGGTGCTCGCCGAGATCAAGGAGGACGAAAGGCTGCGAACCATCCCGACGATCATCCTGACCACCTCCGCGGCCGAGTCGGACATCGTCAAGAGTTATCAACTTCAGGCCAACGCCTACCTGAGCAAGCCGGTGCAGTTGGATGCGTTCGACAACCTGATCAGGAGCATCAGCGACTTCTGGCTGACAAAGGTCAAACTACCGAGACAAGGCGGGCGAATCTGAAAGGCGATATGCCTGTGCGGGTTCTCTTGATTGAGGACAGCCCCGGTGACGTTCGACTTACCCTCGAAGCCTTCCGAACCACCAATGCCGGCGTCCAGGTAAATGTCGCCACCAATGGATCGGACGCCCTGGCATTCCTCAGGAAGGAGGGCGACTATGTCGACGCTCCGCGGCCCGATCTCATCCTGTTGGATCTCAATCTCCCCACGATGGGGGGCCGCGAGGTTCTGGTGTCGATCAAGGAGGGCGAGGGTCTGAAAACAATCCCCACGGTCATCCTGACGACGGTCGAAGAGCCAGCCGACATTGAGAGGAGCTATCAGCTCCAGGCGAATGCGTACCTCGTCAAGCCGGTTCAGTTGGACGCGTTTGAGCCGCTCGTTCAAAGCATCAGCGATTTCTGGGTGACCCAGGTCCAACTGCCTCACGAGCCAGGCTAGATGAGCGATCGATCGGCTACGCGGCTGTTGCTGGTCGAGGACAATCCCGGAGACGCCCGTTTGCTCCGAGAGATGTTGCGTGAGCCGGGTTCTCTCCAGACGGACGTGACCCACGTCCAATCCATGACCGAAGCCGAGGGATGCCTCATCAATCGCGCCACGGACATCATCCTGTTGGACCTTGGTTTGCCCGACGCCCAGGGGCTGGGGGCGGTACGGCGGACTCATGCCGCCGCCCCCCGAATCCCGCTGGTGGTGCTGACAGGGCTCGACGACGAGACATTGGCCGACCAGGCTCTACAGGAAGGTGCTGAGGACTACCTGATCAAG
>JANMST010000272.1:0-3135 GCA_031389635.1 Acidimicrobiia bacterium
CTGCCGGCTGCGAAATCGGTCCTGCGAACGATTCCCTCAAGCAGCCTGATCCTCTCCGGCAGGGTCACGGCGCCCCATTCGTCTTTGTGCGAGCGCAATTCGGAGAGGTCGGCTTCCACCGTTCGATCGGATGTCGAGGGAGCTGTCACGTACGACGAGGGTAGAAGGCTCCGACCCGTTAGGGACGTGTGAAATCGGCCGAAACCCTTTGACTATTTGGTGTTTGGGGCCGAAGACTCTCTAATGGATCCGGTGCGTGCCACAGATCCGATTCGGCCGCGTCTGGTCGTGCTCTGGACCGCCCTGGTGGTGGGCGTTGCTGTACTCGCGGCTGAATACCTGATCGCCACCCCGGAGTTCCACGCTCCCTACAGAACCGCCCCCGTTCTCATCATCATCGCGTTGGCGGCCTTCGAACTGATCGGGGACAAACGCACTGAGGTGATACTGGTTGGACCCGCCCTCATCTATGCCGTGCTTTCGCTGGTGGAATTGCGGACCGGTGTCCTGGCGAGCTTCTTCGACCCGGGCACCACTCTGGGTCTGTTGGTATTGATGGGAACCCTCTTTGCAGCCACCAGGGTCAACCGCCGGGTGATACCGGTCGTCGTGTTCAGTCTCGGAACGGTTGCCTACACCCTCGTCTCCCTCAGCCTTCAGGACTTGCCCGTCCCCCACGTCATTGGCCGGATAGCGGTTGGAGTGGTCGGGCAGATGCTCGCCTTGTACGTGACCGTCCGGATCATCGATCGTCTCGGGGCTTCCTCTGCCCGGAATGCGAAGAGCCTCGCCATCCAGAAGGCCCTCGCCCGATGCTCCCACCTTCTCTTGACAAGCCGGGACGAGAAGGGGATGCAGCTCGCCCTGGCAGCGCTTCTCGACGCCACCGAAGCGGACTATGCCTATATCGACGTCAACCGCACCGAGGATGACGGCCGGATCACCTGGCACATCAATCACGATGCCCTCGGAGCCAACGTCCCCGATGGCCCCAGTTCGTTCGGGTCGGGCAACTACGACGACATGCCGTGGGTGCCGGTGGAACTAGCCGCTGGCCGTCCGGTCCGAATCCGGGTTGTCGACCTGCCCGAACCGCTCCGAAGTCGCTATCAGGACGAGGGAATCAGATCGGAACTCGCTGCTCCAATAATGATCGAAGGGAAGTGGATTGGGACGATCGGCTTCTCCGACTTCTGGCGGGAGGGGAACTGGACCGACCTCGAGACCGAGGCTCTGACCACCGCCGCCGACATGGTGGCGGGCGCCTGGGAACGTGACCGAGCCCGGGAAGGCCTGCAGGAGTTGGCCGAAGCCAAGGATCGTTTTATCGCCGCTGTCAGCCATGAGCTTCGAACTCCTCTTTCGGCCGTGGTCGGCTTCTCGGCAGCTCTCAGAGACGACGCCGGGACGTTCTCGGTTGAAGAGATCACCGAGATCGCCGGCGTGATCTCTGCTCAGAGTCGTGAAGTCTCCGATCTGGTCGACGATCTCCTCACGGCCGAACGGGCGGCGTCCGGGAACCTCACGATCCGGACGGTGCCTACCGATCTCGAAGACGAGCTCAAGTCTGTGCTCGAACTGTTCCCCGAGCCTCCCCCCATCAGTGTCAACAAGTCGGCCCAGGTGATGGCAGACGGTCTCAGAACCAGGCAGATCATCCGCAACCTCTTGACGAATGCGACTCGATACGGAGGTGCCAACGTCAAGATTGAGATCGATGTCCACGACGACATGGGGCACCTGACCGTCATGGACGACGGGATTGGCGTGCTCGGTATCGACGAGGACAAGATCTTCGACCCCTATTACCAGTCTCGCGTCGACGTCGCCCTGCCGGATTCTGTCGGTCTCGGCCTGGCTGTGGCCCGTCAGCTGGCCCGGCTGATGTTGGGCGATCTCGTCTACAGAAGGCAGGACAGTTGGACCCGCTTTGAACTCCGACTGCCGCTTGATCCGGGCTCACCGAGCGCCTCACCCCAGGTTCCCGAACCCGCTTCCTTATGGGAAGCGGTCGCAGAGGATCCCGAAACCGAAGTCGTCCCGGTGACCGTCTAGGCCTTGAAGGCTGTCTCTTTCCTTCCTCGCTTGGACAGGTAGGAATGCCACAGGAGGCGGGCCGCGGTTGATCGATGGGGACGCCATCGCTCCCCCACCTCCAGCAATGTGGCCGGATCGGGAATGGCCTCAAGGCCGAGCACTTCGCCCGTGGCAACCTGCAACGCCCGATCGAGGACCGGCCAGACGTCGGGCCTCCGCAGACATGAGAGCAGGTAGACATCGGCCGTCCACGGTCCGATCCCGATGAGCCTGATCAACTCCCGGCGAACATCATCATCAGGTTTCGACTCGAGACCGGCGAGATCGATTCGTTCGTCAACGACCGCCCGGGCTAGTTCTCTGACGTAACGAGTCTTTTGACGTGAGAAACCGTCGGCCCGCAGTTCATCATCGCTTGGGATCAGAACCGCCGCCGGAGTGACCTCGCCTATCCGGCCCCGAAGCCGGTTGAAGGCGGCCGCTCCCGATGCCAGCGATACTTGCTGTTCAAGGATGAACAGGACCAGGGTGGCAAAGCCGGGCTGACGGTGCCAGAAATCGGGCTCGCCGAAACGGTCGAGCGCGGCGGCGAGATCGGGATCGACTTCTGCCAGCTTGCGCAACGTCTTCTCGAACTCACCGGCTGTTTGGGGCCGCACTGCCATGAGGAGCGGCAGGCTAGGCGACGGTTCGACGATTGGGGCTCGGGGTCTCTTGGTGGCTTCGGTCCCCGGTCGGGTTAGTGATGACCGCGGGCAGTTCGGAATCAGCGAAGGAACATCCAGCCTCGGCCTGGTGCTTCTGTGGCGTGTGGGCGTCGCTCCGCAGCTTCTTTTGGCCTCACAGCTTCGTATAGGTAGTTGTGGCACCAAAGAAGGTCTGGGCCGACGCTCACACGCCAAAGAAGCATCATCCCACCCCTCCCTTCGGTGCTCTTCGCTGCTCCTTGCTCACCTCGATGGCGACCCGACCCCTACTGCCTGCTGCCTACCGATTGCCGCCGTTCTTCCAGGGATCCTTCTCCGAGGCCCAGCTCCATCTCGGCTATGCGGGCCACCCAATCGCTCACTGTGATCCGATCTCGCCGCCGCGCTCGAC
>JANMST010000275.1:0-5265 GCA_031389635.1 Acidimicrobiia bacterium
CTGCCGGCTCTTCACCGAGGAGGACCACGGACACGGATTCGTCGACGACCGGACACCCGAACTCGCCATCGCGGTGTGGGAGGGACACCGCGGCGACGGCATCGGATCGCGCTTGCTCACAGCCCTCGAGGATGCGGCCAGAGAAGCGACTCGATCGCACCCAGCATCGCGATCGCAACGGCGGTGGGAGCCAACTCCGGAACCAACGCCCAGCTAGTGCCTTCCCCGACGGTCCACGGCAGCACGGGAGTCGGAGGCGTCGCCGGTATTCCACCGAACTGGGTGGTGATTGTCGTCACGTCGGACCCGCTCGCCGTCAGGAGAACACCCGCCACCGCCGCAGCAACCACGGCCACAAGGGGGGCAGGGAACCGGGTGGTCAGTTTCGGGAAGAAGATCATCAGAGCTAGCGCGAAGAACCCGATTGCCACGTCGGGCCAGCGCGACTGCGGAAAGCGATCTGCAAGGTCACCGATCCGCTCCCAGATACGGTCACCCTCGAGGGAGCCGAGACCGAGGAAGTCACCCAACTGAAGCATGGCGATGGTTACGCCGATCCCGGCGGTGAATCCGGTGGTGACAGGGTGGGGTATGAACTGAATCAGGTTGCCCAACCTGAGGAGTCCCATCGCCACCAGAATCGCCCCGGCCATCAGGGTGGCCACCATCAATCCGGACGCGCCGTACCGGGCGGTCACCGGCGCCAGCAGAACGACGAACGCCGCAGTTGGGCCGGTGACCGAGTACATCGAACCGCCGGCCAGAGCCACCACCGCCCCTCCGACGATGGCTGTGAACAACCCGAGTTGGGGTGGCGCTCCCGAAGCGATGGCAAGAGCCATGGAGAGGGGTAGGGCCACGATCCCGACGGTGACGCCGGCTCCGAGGTCGGCCCGGAAGTCCTCGGATCGGTAGCCGCGGGCGGCAACACCTCGCATGGCAGACGCGAGCGGAAGAGTCGGCTCTTCAACGATGAACCGTTTGGGCACGGCCCGATCGTAGGGCACGAGAATGTTCGGCCTGGAGACGGTGGTGAGTCGGGGTCAGAAGGTTCGAAGTTGAACTTTCTGACTCCGGCACGGTGAGCCAATCCCCCTACCCTCAAACCTCGCATGACGCCTTTCGGGAAAGGACCCATTCCTTGTCCATCGAGCTGAGCATGGTTGGTTTGGTCGTGAAAAACATGCCCGTCTCCCTGGAGTTCTATCGTCGTCTGGGGGTCGAAGTCCCTGCTGATGCCGACAACGAGCGGTTCGTGATGCACCGCATGGAAAGCGGCGTCACCTTGTTCTGGGACACAATCTTTGCCAAGAAGTACGACCCGGCCCGTGAAGAGCCAGCCGGCGGGTACCGGATCATGCTCGAGTTCTTCCTAGCCGACAACGACGCGGTGGATGCCAAGTACAGGGAGTTGGTTGGTGTCGGGTATCACGGACGCAGCGCCCCGGTGCAGACCTCCGGACCCTACGCCGCGATGGTCGACGACCCCGACGGAAACATGATCCTCATAACGGCCGGCTAGGTGCCAGCCCGCGGGGTCAGCCGACAATCACCGTTTCGTCAGGTATACCGTCCGAGAAATGACGAACCCCGCGTGGACCAACTGGGTCGGCAATCAGTCGTTTGTGCCGGAGGCCACAATCGTCATCGACTCCGAGTCCGACGTTCAGGAACAGGTTCTGGCTGCGATCAAGGCCGGCCATGGTGTCAGCACTGCCGGCGCCGGTCACTCCTTCACTCCGATCGTCGAAACCGACGGGGTCATGCTCGATCTGAGCAAGCTGACCGGAATCACCAAAATCGACAAGGACCGGTACCTGGTCACGGCCGGACCGAGGACGACCATCGCCGAGTTTGGCGAGCCGCTCTGGGCTCAGGGCCTGTCACTCTCCAATCAGGGCGACATCGACGCCCAGGCCATTGCCGGCGCCATCGCCACGGCCACCCACGGATCGGGCCGCCGCTTCCCCAACTTCTCGGCCGTCCTCGACGGTGCTCGATTGGTCGACGGCACCGGCAACGCTATCGAGATCACACGCGATCAAAACGCCGAACTTCTTCCGGCGATCCAGACCTCGATAGGGGTCCTCGGAATCATGACCGAGGTCACCATCAAGGTGGCACCGGCCTACAACCTTCATGCCCGGACCGACATCATGAAGCTGGACGAAGTCTTGGAGCGATTCGACTCCGACATGGAGGACTACCGGCACTTCGGGCTCTTCTGGATGCCGACCGACCAATCGGCCCGGCTCTACAACCTCGAAGGGGCGGGAGCTGACGACTGCGTCGTGAAGCGATACCGGGAGTTCGGCGTCGACGACCTTCCTCCTGAACTCCGCCCTCATGAACGGTTTGGACCCGCCTATCAGATCTATCCAATGGTCTACGACCCCAATTTCCACGAGGTCGAGTACTTCCTGCCCCTCGAGCATGCCCGCGACATTCTTGATGAGATGCGTCGACTCATGATGCGGTGGCTGCCTTTGAGCGTCTATCCGCTTGAGATCAGGGTGGTTGCACAGGATGAGGCATGGATGAGCCCCAACTATCAGAGGGACAACCTGGTCGTTTCGGTCTCCGGCGAGCCGGACAAGGAGTACTGGCCGTACCTGCGAGCCTGCGACAGTCTCTTCGCCGAGTACCGGGGACGCCCGCACTGGGGCAAGCTTCATTTCATGACGGCCGATCGGGTTGCCCGGCTCTTCCCGCGCTATCAGGATTTCGTTGACGTCCGACGGCGCCTCGACCCCAACGGTGTTTTTCTGAATACCCATACCCGGGCCCTGTTTGAGTAGCTGAACGTGCAACAGATTGCTCACACCGCCTTCATTCGAGGGATCCCGACGTCGTTTGCCAATGCCCTGGTGCGGCACGGTCGCCCGATGCTGGACTCGGCCGTCGCCCGCCGGCAGCACGAGGAATACCGGAACAGGCTGTCCGAGGCCGGCTATGCAATCGCGGAAGTACCGGCCGACGAAGCCTGCCCGGACTGCGTGTTCATCGAGGACGCCGCGGTCATCATCGGATCGATAGCGGTGATTACGAGACCGGGGGCGCCATCCCGGCGTCCCGAAACCCCTCCGGTCGCCGAGGCTCTCAAGCCTTATAGGACTGTCACGTGGATCGAGTCGCCGGGCACCATCGACGGTGGCGACATCTTCACGATGAACGGCACCGTTTACGTAGGGCTCTCGGAGCGAACCAATCTGAAGGGAATCGCCCAACTCAGACCCGTCATCTCCTCAGAAAACCTGCGGCTCCAGGTAGTGGATGTTGTGGACACCCTGCATCTGAAGTCGGCGGTGCTCCCGGTCGACGACGAGACCGTCGTGGTCACGCCCGATAGCGTTGACCAATCGGCAATGGGAGATCTGCGGATCCTGTACGAGGATGCCACCGAACGGCATCGCTTCAGCGGCCTTCCCATGATCAACGGCCATCTGCTGGCGACTGCGAGCTCCCCCCTGACCAACGAAATGCTGGCCGCGGCGGGCTACCTCGTGGATCCGATCGACGTCTCCGAGCTCCAAGCCGCCGACGGCGGTCTGACCTGCATGTCGATCCTCCTTTGATCGCAGCCGGTCTCGCTCCCGCCAGAGCCGCGCTGAAAACTGATGCGTCAACGCCTGCGATTCTCAGGCAACCGAGATCTGTCGGTGTCCCTACGTACGATGGCCTCCATGACCGATCTTCCCGTCGATGTAGTCCGCAGTAAGCGACGCAAGCGAACCATCCAGGCGTACGTCGTCGATGGGCGCGTCCGCGTTCTCGTGCCGGCGGGATTACCGGGTGACGAGGAAGCGCGGCTCATCGAGTCAATGGTCGCCCGGGCGACTCGCCGGTTCACCTCGACCACGGTCGATCTTCCGACCCGGGCTCGTCACTTGGCCCGCCGCTACGACCTTCCGGAGCCAGAGACGATCGAGTGGTCGGATCGCCAGCTATCCCGGTGGGGTTCATGCACACCGACCGATTCCAAGATCCGAATCTCCAACAGACTGGCAGCGATGCCGGTTTGGGTCCTCGACTGGGTGCTGGTGCACGAACTCGCCCACCTTGCAGTCCCCGACCACGGCGAGCGGTTCCAGGCAATCGTGGGCCGTTATGAGTTGGGTGAGCGGGCCGAGGGCTATCTGATTGCGAAGAGCGAAGGCTGATCGTCGATTTCTTTAGCCAAATATCACGGTCTGTGGCCTCATTGACGCTCTAAGTGGTCGCAGTACCTTGAAGGTCCCCCTCAAAGGAAGAACGAATGCGACATCGGTGGACAGTCCTGATACTGGCTTCCCTCCTGGTCCTGGCAGTTACCCAGACCGCTTTGGCCACCAAACCGGGCACAGTCCCAGGTGCGATCGATGGTCACAAGATCACGATCTGCCATGCCACCAACTCGGCAACGAACCCGTATGTCGTGATCACGATCGACGTGGCCGCCTGGAACCCGGGTGATGACCTTGGCCACAGCCCCGAGAATCACGTCAACAGCAAGACAGGAGACCGGGACAAGGTGTGGAACGAAATCACCGGTTGCGAAGAGGCGACGACCACCACAACCTCGCCGACGACCACGACCGCACCCACAACCACAACTACCGCCCCACCGACCTGAGCTTCAGGGAAGACAAGGATCGAAGGCCTCCGTCGATGACGGGGGCCTTCCCTTATGCCATCTTTGTCTCTCCCAGGGCGTCGACCAGCGGACCGGATAGGGTTAGAGACGATGAAAGACCGACTCGAATTGGAGGCCGTGCTGAATTCGGAGATCGCTCCGGACCCTGAGGCCGCGCGAGTTCAACCTTCCCTGGCGGATTCCGAACCCGGAGCTGGCTTCAGCGATCTCGAGCTCCGGCCCGAGCTCCTGACCGCCCTGTCGGACCTCGGCTACGAGGAGCCCACCCCAATCCAGTCTCAGGCCATCCCGATTCTTCTGGACGGACGCGACTTGCTCGGACAAGCCGCCACGGGAACCGGCAAAACGGCTGCTTTCGCGCTCCCCGCGCTGCAGCGCATCGTTCGAGACAATCGAACCAACGAGCCAACCACACTGGTCCTGGTACCGACTAGGGAGCTGGCAATCCAGGTTTCGGAGGCTTTCTATCGATACGGACGCGACCTCGGAGCCCGGGTGGTCCCGATCTATGGCGGTCAGCCGATCGGCCGACAGCTGCAGGCCCTGAGTCGTGGCGTCGACGTGGTCGTCGCCACTCCTGGGCGGGCCCTGGATCACAATGGCCGTGGCACGCTCAACCTGACCAACATCCA
>JANMST010000285.1:0-17124 GCA_031389635.1 Acidimicrobiia bacterium
CACCACGGACGCGAACCCGTCGAAGGTCACCCTCGCCACGTGGTCGATTTCTATTCCCGTGTAACCCTGCACCATCAACGCGATCAACTCGGCCCGGGACCCGCGCTCGGGCCTCGATCTGCCGGGCGGCTGCGTAGTGGCTGACGGTTACACCAGTCTTGCCTGGGTCCGATCGCGCCACACCGAGCAGTTGATCGACGGCACCTGGCAAGTAGTAGCCGGATCTGACTTCAACCGTCAGTCGAGGCAGCAAGACGTGCTCTTCCAACTGGCCGGCAAACTCGCTTCCTTCGGCTCCCTCGGCTCCCTCGACTCGACGCTGGCGGCGGTGGCTGGAGCTGTCCGGGTGGACTCGGGCTGGTCATTCGCCGATGTCGTGGCCACCGCCTGGAGATACCGGGGGGTAACCCGGGACAGCGTCAATCGGATTTCGGTCTCGGTACGCGACTTTGTGACCGGAGGTGGTGCTTACGTGCTCTCTCCCACCAGGTCCTTCAACGAACTGCTGGCCGAGGTCTATCCACCCGCCGCGCGATAGCCCGCGATCGGCCAAGATGGGTCAACGATGAATCGCATCGGTATCGACCTGGGTGGCACCAAGATCGAGGCCGTCGCCTTGGGGACCGACGGCACCGAACTCGGTCGCCGCCGTCTTCCCACTCCGTCGGGGGACTACGACGCCATCATCGAAACCATTCGCGCCCTGGTCGAGGAGGTGGATGCCCTCGCTGCTCCGACGTTCCGCACTGTCGGCGTCGGGACTCCGGGGGCCTTGAGCCCCAAGACCGGGTTCATCAAGAATTCCAATTCGCCGGCGTTGAACGGTCGTCCGCTCCACATCGATCTGGCGGCGGCCCTCGATCGTGCGGTCATCCTTCGAAATGACGCCGATTGCTTCACGCTTTCCGAGGCACGCGATGGAGCCGGGGCCGGATTTCGGACAGTGTTCGGAGTGATCCTCGGCACAGGGGTCGGTGGGGGCGCGGTTGTCAATGGAGCGGCGCTGGTCGGCCCCAACGCCATCTCGGGCGAGTGGGGGCACAACCCGCTGCCCTGGCCACGCCCGGACGAACTGCCCGGCGATCTCTGTTACTGCGGGAAGCGGGGGTGTATCGAGACGTTTCTATCAGGGCCAGGCTTTGCAGCCAACGATCAGAGCAACCGGGGGAGAAGGTCGGCTCCTGAGATCGTCGAAGCTGCACGAGCTGGTGAGACCCGGGCCATCAAGAGCTTCGACCTGTACATCGATCGGTTGGCCCGCTCGCTGGCCACGGTCATCAACATGCTGGACCCTGACGTGATCGTTCTCGGTGGCGGAATGAGCAACGTTGAGGAGATTTACGAGAGGGTGCCCGAGCGCTGGGGCGGCTATGTGTTCAGCGATGCGGTTCTCACCAAGCTCGTCCAGAACCGCTGGGGCGACTCCAGCGGAGTAAGAGGCGCCGCCTGGCTGGTGAATCTTTAGGAAACTTACGTGTTGAACACCACTACTGGGCAGGGGCAGGACGCCAGGACTCTTTCCACTCTCGGCCCTAGAAACAGTCGCTGAGACGCCGGCCGGACCGACGTTCCCAGGACAACCAGGTCGGCATTGATCCGCCGGGCGGTTTCCAGAATTGCCTCCTCTGGTTCGGGGCCCATTCTGACCTCCGTTTCGGTCGCCACTCCGAAAGACTCGCCCAGTTGGCGAAGGTCGGCCGCGATTTGATGGCCGATCTCAAGACGGTTGGCGGGATCATCGGCCATGACCGCTGTCACTGCGCTGGTTTCCTTCGGTACCACATGGACCACCGTCACCATCCCGTCGGGTTCGATAACGGCAAACGCCAACTCGGCCGCCCGCCGCGAAGCCATAGTGCCGTCGGTGGGTAGAACGATGCGCCGCGGTCGCCATCCGGCCGGGACGGTCCCACCTCTCACGATCAGAGACGAGACCGGAGCCAGACGGACGATTTCGTCCACGACTCCGCCAAATAGGGCTTCGGCCGTGGAGTCCATCTCGGTAGCTCCGAGGACAACAAGGTCGTAGTCGCTCTCTGCCTCCGTGATTACTGCTTGGACCGGGTTCGACGACTCGATGATTCGGCGACTGACCGCCGTATTGGGACCGAAGAGCGGTTCCACCTGGTCCAGGAACTCGTTTACCTGCGCTCGGTCGCCGCGAGTTCCGACCGAGAGAAGTGTGATGGCGACGCCATGGGTAGTTGCCAATCTGCCGATGAGCGTCGCTCCGATGATCTGGGCACCACCAAGAGTGCTTTGACGGGGTCGAACGGGAACCAGGATTCGGCGGATCGAACCGACCAGTGACCCCAACGAGCTCTCTTCACGCCGAAGGCGAGCCATTTCGTCTGCTCCTGGTTCGATTCGACGGAGGATGGCCCGGAGAGCAAAGGGAGCAGCCAGCGAGGTGACGACGGCCATCACCACGACCATCGAGAAGACCTCTTGCGAGAGGATCCCAAGCGACAACCCGATTGACGCGACGATTATCTCGACCGCCCCTCGAGCATTGAGCCCGGCACCATAGGCGAGGGACGTCCAGTGATCCTGCTTACTGAGGTAGCGGGAGCCCACGTACGCTCCAACCACTTTTCCGAAGGTCGCCACACCGATGACTATCAGGGCCAGCCGGAGCAAGCGCGGGTTGGCGAGGCTCGTTATGTCCACTTTCAGGCCGGCTACCGCAAAGAAGATCGGGGAGAAAATGGCCAGAGATGCACCCTCGAGTTTGTGCGATACATCCGATGGAAGCCTCCGCATCTGACCGAAGAGAATCCCGATGGCGAAAGCCCCGAGGACCGGTTCCAACCGCAGCCACTGCGTGAAACCCGCCCACAAGAAGGCCAGCACGACGATCAAGGTCAGCAGGCGATCGCGGCCTTTCATCCTGTCCTGGACGAAGGCAAGGCCTCTGGACACGATGAACCGCCCGACGGTGGCCGTCACCACGACGAAAACCGCCACGGTCAGAAGGGAACTCAGGACGTTGGCCGGGGTGATGCGTCCGACCGACGCCAGGGTGGCAACGATCCCCAGCATCGTCCACCCGGTGATGTCGTCGATCATGCCAGCGGCCAACATCGTCTGACCGATGTCGCGGCGCATCATCCGCATGTCCAGGAGGATCTTGGCCAGCACCGGGATGGCCGAAATCGACATCGCCGTGGCCAGAAAGAGAGCGAACACCGCCCTCCTATCCGGATCCACGAGGAGGTCACCCGGGAACCAGAAACCAAGCACCAGTCCGCTGGCGAAGGGGACGAACAGTCCGCCCACGGCGATTCCCATTGCAGTCCTGGCCTTGCGACGGAGCAGCGCCAGGTCGGTCTCGAAACCGGTGATGACCAGCAGCAACATGACTCCGATAAGGCCGACAACCTCGAGGAGATAGCCCTGAATAGGAGTCTGGGGAATCGTCCACCGGGCCAGCGTTGGCGCCAGGGTACCCAGCACCGAAGGACCCAAGAGCACGCCCGCCAGGATTTCACCTACGACCGAGGGTTGGTTCAGTCGCTGGCAGATCTCGCCCAGTCCCCGAGCAACCGCGAGGAGAATGCCCAACTGAATGAGGAGGTGGAGCACATCGTTGTGTGAGGCCGCCATGAACGGCTCTGTCATGCTGCCGTCCTTCCCCGCCCCCGTTTCCGCGCATCAAGCGCGGGCCCTGGGCCGCGCTTGATGCGCAAAAACAAGGGGATCATGGGACCTCCAACGCTTTGAGGCGATCGAACACGACTCCGGTGTTGGCCAGGAATCTGATCGGGTCGAAGCAATCATCGAGTTGGGAGTCGGTCAACGTCACTCTGGAGTCGGCTGCGAGAAGATCGCGAAGTTGTTCGCCGGTTTCCCACGCCTTCATGGCGTTGTCCTGGACCAATCGATAGGCATCGACCCGGGTCGACCCGGCCTCAACGAGGGACAGCAACGCGGCCTGGCTGCAGACCAAACCGCGGGTGGCTTCGAGGTTGGCCAGCATCCGATCGGTGTCGACCACCAGGCCCTCGACCAAACCGGTGAATCGATGAAGCATGTAGTCGAGGGCAAGGCAGGCGTCAGGGAGGATCACACGTTCGGCCGAGGAATGGCTGATGTCTCGCTCGTGCCAAAGGGCCACGTTCTCCAGGCCGACCTGGGCGTAGCCGCGCAAGAGCCGCGCCATTCCGGTGATCCTTTCCGAGACGATCGGGTTGCGCTTGTGGGGCATGGCCGAAGAGCCTTTTTGTCCGACCCGAAACGGCTCCCTCACCTCTCCGACCTCGGATCGCTGGAGGTGGCGTATCTCGGTCGCCATCTTCTCCAACGAGGCACCGGTCAACGCGATCGCCGAGAGAAACTCGGCATGGCGGTCCCGTGCTGTGACCTGGGTCGAAGCCGGCTCTACCTGGAGACCGAGCCGCTCGCATACTTGCTTCTCGACCTCACTAGGCGTGTGGGCATAGGTTCCGACCGCTCCGGAGATCTTGCCGACCGAAACGGACGCCGTGGCGGCGGTTAGGCGTTGATGGGCCCGCGCCAACTCGAATGCCCAGCCGGCCAGCTTGAGGCCGAACGAGGTGGGTTCAGCCCAGATCCCGTGGGTCCGCCCGACCATCACGGTGGATTGGTGCTCGAGTGCACGAGCCTTGACGACGGTGAACAAGGCCGCCGTTTTGTCGATCAGGATCGCCCCGGCCTTCGACATGATGACCCCGCCGGCAGTATCAAGGACGTCGGATGAGGTGAGCCCGTAGTGCACCCATTCCCCACCCTTGTCCATCGATGACGCCAGAAGGTCGACAAAGGCGGCCAGGTCGTGGTCGGTAAGTCGCTCCCTTTCTGCGACTTCCTCCGGCGTCGGGACCGGGCTGTTGCGGAGGGTCGTCGCCGATCCCGCCGGCGCTACGCCGAGGCCCACCCAGGCCTCCAGGACGAGGGTCTCGACTTCCTTCCAGACCTCGAGCTTGTGGGTTTCGCTCCACAGCGCGGCCATTTCGGGTAGCGAGTAACGGGAGATCATCGGGAGGGGAGGCTAATGAGAGATTTCACGGGGTCGGATTTGGCGGGGGACCCGGTGCCCTTCCTCCTTTTTTGGCCGGTGGCCTGGTGCCCTTCCGCTTACCCTCCCGTTTCCGTGCGCAGGCTCACAATCGCTCAGGCTCGTCGGGTTGCCCTGGCTGCTCAGGGTTTTGCCGACTCTCGACCCACCGGGAAGGTCGACATTCGTCACCTCCGGCGGGTCGTGGACCGGGTTGGTGTCGTCCAACTCGACTCGGTCAATGTGGTCGCCAGAGCCCATTTTCTCCCGTTCTTCTCTCGACTGGGGGCCTATCCGATGCAACTGGCCGATCGGATCGGGTGGGGCACCGGCGAGATGGTCGAGTATTGGGCCCACGAAGCGGCCCTGATACCGATCGAGCATTGGCCATTGTTTCGACATCGGATGGAGAAGAACTGGCATTGGCCGTCGATGGACCGCTGGATGATCGACAACCCCGGGGTGATCGACCAGGTGCTGAACGAGGTCACCGAGCGCGGACCGCTCCGGCCCAGCGACCTCGAGAATCACTCCAACGCGTCCCGGGGACCGTGGTGGGATTGGTCCGATGCCAAGCTCGCTCTCGAGGCCCTCTTCTTTACGGGCCGTTTGACGGTCGCCGAGCGAGTCAACTTCATCCGCCACTACGACCTCCCCGAGCGAGTGCTCCCGGCGGAAATCGTGGCGGCGGAGGTCGACGAGGTCGTCGCCCGGCGTCAATTGCTCAAACAGGCAGTCCGTCATCACGGGATCGGCACGGTGGCCGATCTCGCCGACTACTACCGGATGAAGAACCAGAGCGCCGCTCCTCTCCTCACCGCAATGGCCAGCGAGGGAGAGGTCGACGAGGTCGAGGTCGCAGGATGGAAGGGCCCGGTGTACATGAATCCAGGTGCCCGGATGCCACAGTCCGTCGACGGGCTAGCGGTCCTGTGCCCTTTCGATCCCCTGATCTGGTTTCGGCCGAGGACCGAGCGGTTGTTCGATTTCCATTATCGGATTGAGATTTACACGCCACCCCCGAAGAGGATCTTCGGCTATTACGTGTTCCCGATCCTTCTCGACGGGGAACTGGTCGGCCGGGTCGATCTGAAAGCCGATCGCCAGGTCGGCCTGCTGCGGGTGCGGGGCAGCTATGTCGAGGAAGGCCAGGACCTGAGGAGAGTGGCCGCTCCTCTAGCGACCGAGATGAAGACGATGGCAACCTGGTTGGGCCTCAACGACGTGGCGGTTGAGAAAAAGGGAAACTTGGCGACGGCATTGCGAAAGGAGATTTGAGGTCGGGTTGAGGTTCGGGATTTGAGGTTCCTTCGGGATTCGGTGCGTGGTCAGGTCATTGGCGACCGCGCGTAGTTCGGAATCAGCGAAGGAACTGAGGCCTCCGCCCCCCACCCATTTCTTTGGTGTGTGAGCGTCGGCCCACACCTTCTTTGGCGCGACGCCTTCGTATGCGACGCCCACGCGCCAATTCTCTGCAGAAGCGACGCTCACGCGCCAAAGAATCCGACCGGACCGATCGACGGAGAGTGCCTCTCTTTCGCTGATTCTTCCATCTTCGGTCTCCGTCAGCCTTTCAACCCTTCAGGGTTTCCTCGGCGAGGTCCCTTCGGTAGGCCGCGAGCTTCGCGGTCAATTCCGGTTTGTCCAGGGCGAGGATGGCCACCGCCAGCAGGGCGGCGTTAGGGGCTCCATCGACCGCCACCGTTGCTACGGGGATTCCAGTAGGCATCTGAACCGTCGAGAGCAGAGCGTCGAGTCCGTTGAGAGAAGCGGATAGAGGCACACCGATCACCGGGAGAAGCGACTTGGCCGCCATCACCCCGGCCAGATGCGCGGCCTTACCGGCGCCGGCGATGATTACGCCGAACCCGGCGGCGGCGGCACCTTCGGCGAAGGCGATCGCCTGATCGGGAGTCTTGTGGGCGGAGAGGACCCTGACCTCGGTCTCGATTCCGAAGCGATCGAGCATCTGGGCAGCCTTCTCCATGACGGGTCGATCAGAACCCGACCCCATGACGATGGCGACTTTCATCGGCCCGAAGGTAATAGCGCCCTCGCTCATGCCCTAACTCGTTGGAGAAACTCGTGCATTCCGTTGCGAAGGAATCCGTCGGTGCCTGTGGTGATGTAGCGGGCGCCGTAGTGCTGCCATTCGCGAGCCATTTCGATCGTGCTGGCGAACAGTCCCAGGGTCTTGTCAGACTTGACGACGACCTCGGTGACGCGTTTCATTGCCGCCTCGACATCGGGATGGTGGATCTGGCCGGGAACCCCGAGGGATTGCGATAGATCAGTCGGCCCGAGGAAGAGCACGTCGATGTCATCGACCGCGACGTAGTCCTCGATTGCGTTGACGGCCTCGATGGTCTCGATGTGGATCACGACGAGGGTTTCTCGATTGGCCATCTCCGTGTACTCCCCGAGAGGCCCCGACATGCCCCAATCCGAAGCTCTAGTGCCCGCCAACCCCCGCACTCCACGCGGTCCGTACTTGACGCCCCTCACCGCAGCATCGGCGTCAGCGGCGGAGTTCACCCAGGGAACGTGCACCCCCTGAGCCCCGGTGTCCAGGTATCTGAGGAGGATGTGCTGCTGATTGGCCGGAACCCGCACGATCGGGGTCACGTCCTGGACGTCGGCGGCCCGGCACAGGTCTTCCACATCCCGCGGTTCGAGCGGCCCGTGCTCACCGTCGAAGACCAGGAAGTCCCAACCCTGGAGGGCGACGAACTCGGCGAGGCTCGGCTCCGCATATCGCAGAAAGCAGCCGGCCACGGTTTCCCCGGCAGCGAGCTTGGCCTTGGTCTTGTTCTCTCGCATGGTCCTTCCTTACTCCTGTTGGGGGCCCGGTGCCCTTCCTCCCTGGGATTGCGAACGCCGACTTGGTCAGGACGCGATGTCGGTCCGGTACTGCTTTCCCGAAAACCTGATTCGATCAGCCAACCCGTAGGCCCGTCGCCTAGCTTCTTCGCGGCTGGCTCCGAGACCCACAGCATTGAGCACGCGGCCCCCTGAAGTCAGAAGTCGCTTCCCTTCGAGGGTCGTCCCG
Organism: Acidimicrobiia bacterium; assembly: GCA_031389635.1. Lineage (GTDB taxonomy): Bacteria > Actinomycetota > Acidimicrobiia > Spongiisociales > ZC4RG35 > DATEEG01. Next base: position 8,067 of record JANMST010000285.1, read on the forward strand.
GCATGAAAGATCAACTCTCCGTCGTCGACCGGCGGGAGATGTATCGGATGTCCTGCCTGTCTCTGGTCGGGATAGCCAGGAGCGGCCAGGACGACATTGACCGCAGCCATCGGCGACCAGTCACAACTCGCGCTGCCCAACGAACCTGTCATTCCCGCCTCGATCAGGTCGACCAGGTCGGTCTCCATTCGCGGCAACACCACCTGAGTCTCGGGGTCGCCCAATCGACAGTTGAACTCGAGCACTTGCGGGCCGTCGGATGTGAGGACCAGGCCCGCGTACAGGAACCCTGTGTAAGGACTCCCCTCAGCAACCATCGCTGCCAGCACCGGTTTCATCACTTTTTCGATGGTGTGCTCGATCAAACCCGGAGGGAGGTCCGTCACCGGCGAGTACGCGCCCATTCCTCCGGTGTTGGGGCCCCCGTCCCCGGTAAGAAGTCGTTTGTAGTCGCGGGCCGGTTCGAGGGCGACGACATCGGTGCCGGAACACAACGCGAAGACGCTCACCTCGGGACCGTCGAGAAAACTCTCGATAACAACGGTGGTTCCGGTCTTCCCGAACTCCCCGCTCAGGCAGCGACGGACCCAATCGGCCGCCGCCGTCGGGTCCTCGGTGACGAGCACGCCTTTTCCGGCCGCCAGTCCGTCGGCCTTGACGACATAGGGGGCCTCACTGGCTGCGAGATACGCGACCGCCGGAGCCTCCTCCGTAAAGGCCTCCCAGCGGGCCGTGGCGACACCCGCCCGGTCCATCACTTCCTTGGCGAACTGCTTCGACGATTCGAGCCGGGCCGCCGCGCGGTTCGGTCCCCACACCGGGATCTTGTCGCGGGCGAATGCGTCGACCAGACCGGCGGCCAACGGTGCTTCGGGGCCTACGACCACCAGGTCGACGGCAAGCTGGCCGGCCATCGTCGCAACCCCACCCACGTTGTTGGGATCTATGCCTTCGATCACCGAGCCCAATTCGGCCAGGCCCGGGTTTCCCGGTAGGGACATAAGGCGATCGACGCGACTGCTCTGCCGGAGCTTCCAGCCGATGGCGTGTTCACGCCCCCCTCCGCCAACCAGCAGGATCCTCACTTTTCGATCAGCTGATGGCGCTCGGCTCCGACCGAAACCCATCCGATCGGGACACCCACCTGGTCTTCGATGAACTCGAGATAGCGACGAGCTTCCTTCGGCAGGTCGTCGTAGCGGCGGATGTCGGAGATTCCGACGTTCCAGCCCTCGAACTCCTCGTAGATCGGTGTGCAGTGGTACAGCACAGTCTGCTGTCGGGGAAAGTTCTCATGACGTTCAGTCCCCGAATCGGGATTGTTGGAATCGGGGTTCGTTGATTCGTAGGCGATCGCGACTTTGATTTTCTCGAAGTTGGAGAGAATGTCGAGCTTGGTGATGAACAGCTTGGTCAGTCCGTTGATCCGCGCCGAGTATCGCAACGCCACCAGGTCGAGCCATCCGCACCGCCGGCGTCGGCCGGTTACGACTCCGAACTCGCCACCCAACTCGATCATGCGATCACCGGTCTCGTCTGATAGCTCCGTAGGAAAGGGCCCGGTCCCGACCCGGGAGATGTAGGCCTTGGCGACGCCGATGACCGCAGCGATCTCGGACGGCCCGATTCCCGCCCCGATCAACGCACCACCGGATGTCGGGTTGGAGGAGGTGACGAAGGGATAGGTCCCATGGTCAACGTCGAGCAGCGTTCCCTGGGCGCCTTCCAACAATACGGTCTTGCCGGCCCGCAGTCCTTCCCACAACAACAGCGAGGTGTCGGCGACGTACGGGAGAAGGCGATCGGCGTAACCGAGGTACTCGTCGGCGATGTCGTCGGCATCCATGGGCAGTTGGTTGTAAATCCGCGACAGGATCCGGTTCTTGTCCTCTAAGGCTCCCTCGACCTTCTTGCGAAAGATCCCGGGGTCGTAGAGGTCTTGTACCCGAATTCCGTTGCGGGAGTACTTGTCGGTATAGGCCGGACCGATCCCGCGCTTGGTGGTGCCGATTTTGTTCTGGCCGAGGTAGCGCTCCATCATCGCGTCGAGCTTGCGGTGATAGGGCATGATGAGATGGGCGTTGGCCGAGATCCGAAGGCGGCTGGGGTCCAGGTTTCGATCGCTCACCATGTCCATCTCGGCGAGAAGGACCTTGGGGTCGACCACACAGCCCGATCCGATCACAGGAACACAATTCGGATAGTGAATGCCCGACGGAATCAGCGAGAGAGCGATCTTCTTCTCGCCGACGATGATGGTGTGGCCGGCGTTGTTGCCGCCCTGGTAGCGAACCACGAAGTCGGAGAACTCGGCGAAGTAGTCGGTCACCCGACCTTTGCCCTCGTCACCCCACTGCGCTCCGAGGACGATATTGGCCGGCATTTCCCGGAACGGTAGACGCAAGGCGAGGGCGATCCCGCACCCGGGGCCTTGGCCATGGTCAAGGGTCGGTAGGGGCCTACGCTGACCGACGATGCAGCGAGTCCCGGGTTCTCTGATCGCCGATCGGGCCGGCGTGGAGCCGAAGTACGTGGCGCGTCTCATGGAGCTGGGCATTCTTGTGCCGGATGAGGATGGCTTGCTTTCGGACGGAGACGTTCGACGAGTTCGAATCGTGCAGACCCTTGAAGGTGCCGGCTTGCCCCTCGACGGATTGGGCCAAGCAATACGCAGCGGCGCTCTCTCGCTCGCCTTCATCGACAGTTCGTCCTATGACCGGTGGGCGTCGCAGAGTGACACGACCTTCCAGTCGCTGAGTAAAGACACGGACGTTCCAGTTGCGCTTTTGACGGTCATTCGCGAAGCAATGGGATCTGCTCCTCCTGACCCCGAGGACCGTGTCCGCGACGATGAAATGCTGGTTGTCCCGCTCATCCAGCTCCAACACGAGAGAGGGTTTCGTCCCGAGGTCATCGAGCGCGCGTTACGCGTGCATGGGGAGAGCATGCGGCGGATCTCCGAGACCGAGTCCGACTGGTGGATGAGCGAGGTGATGATGCCGATCATGCGCTTGGGATACGATCCGGTCGCGATGGACGAGGCTTCGAAGGTGCTCTCGCCCGCTCTATCAAAGGTCAGCGACGAGGCCATCCTTGCCGTTTACCACGGACAGCAGGCGAACTCGTGGATGCGCAACATTCTCGAGGGCTTCGAGGCCGCCTTGTCGAGTGCCGGCCTCCACAGCCGGCTGGAGCGCTTCCCGGCTATGTGCTTCTTGGATCTGACGGGCTATACCCGGCTCACTGAGGAGCGTGGAGACGTGGTCGCCGCCGACCTCGCTAGAAGTCTCGCGAGTCTCGTGCAGAAGGACTCGGTGCGATACGGAGGGAGAGTCGTGAAATGGCTCGGGGACGGCGTGATGTTCCACTTCCCTGATCCGGGCAAGGGAGTTCTGGCGGCTCTTGACATGGTGGAGGCTGTGGTGGTGTCCGTGGGCCTGCCGCCCGCTCATGTCGGGCTTCATGCGGGACCAGTGTTGTTCCAGGAAGGCGACTACTTCGGCCGAACTGTGAACATCACCGCGCGGATTGCCGACTACGCGCGGCCGGGCGAGGTCCTGGTTACCCAGGAGGTCGTTGACGCCGCCAGCGAGGCGGCCGTCGCATTCACCAAAATCGGTCCTGTCGAACTCAAGGGGGTCTCGGGAGCACTGGACCTGTACAGCGCCCGATCTCCCGGGATCTGACCGCCGAACCGAGGTAGGGCCGACCCAGTCTTGCTCCACACTTGTTTCCTCTACCCTGCGAAACACAGCGTTAACAATGGCGCAATAGATGAGAAATCGCCGGTCGTTAGAAACCATTCGTTCCCGACAAAGGTAAAGGAGTTCTGCCATGGCGAAAACGCCGGCGGACGTTTTGAAGATGGTCAAAGACGGGGCCTATGAGTTCATAGATCTCCGGTTCTGCGACCTTCCCGGCCAGGTGCAGCACTTCACGGTCCCGGTCCATCAATTGACCGAGGACAGTTTTGAGGAGGGCTTTGGTTTCGACGGGTCCTCGATCCGTGGGTTCCAGGCAATCCAGGAGTCCGACATGTTGCTGATCCCGGATCCGACCACGGCGGTCGATGACCAGTTTCGGGACCGCAAGACCCTCTTGCTCTACTGCTTCGTCCACGACCCCCTGACCGGCGAGCCCTACGACCGCGATCCCCGCTACGTCGCCAAGAAGGCTGAGGCCTACTTGAAGAGCACCGGCATCGCCGACACTTCCTACTGGGGTCCCGAGGCCGAGTTCTACATCTTCGACTCCGCCCGGTTCGGACAGAACCAGCACTCGGCCTACTACTACGTGGATTCGGAAGAGGGCGCCTGGAACTCGGGACGGGAAGAGGAGGGTGGCAACCTTGCTCACAAGCCCCGTTACAAAGAGGGCTACTTCCCGGTTCCGCCTACGGACCACTTCCAGGACCTGCGTTCGGAGATGACGGCAGCTCTCGAGGCGGCCGGAATCGAGATCGAGGTTCAGCACCATGAGGTCGGTACGGCCGGACAGGCCGAGATCGACATGCGCTTCGACACCTTGTTGCGGATGGCCGACAAGGTCACGCTCTACAAGTACATCGTCAAGAGCGTTGCCTGGGCTGCTGGCAAGTCGGTCACTTTCATGCCCAAGCCGATCTTCGAAGACAACGGCTCGGGTATGCATACTCATCAGTCGTTGTGGACCGACGGCAAGCCGCTCTTCTATGACGAGGCTGGCTATGCCGGGTTGTCGGACATGGCCCGCTGGTACATCGGTGGTCTGCTCAAGCACGCCCGGGCGATCCTGGCGTTCGCCGCTCCTACCACCAACTCTTACCGGCGCCTGGTGCCGGGTTACGAGGCTCCGGTCAACCTGGTCTACTCATCCCGCAACCGCTCGGCGGCGATTCGTATCCCGCAATACAGCCAGAAGCCGGCGGCCAAGCGGCTCGAGTTCCGTTGTCCCGACCCATCCTGCAACCCCTACCTGTCGTTTGCGGCGATGCTCATGGCCGGTCTCGACGGGGTGCAGAACCGTATAGAGCCGATGGCTCCGGTCGACAAGGACATCTACGACCTTCCCCCTGAGGAGTTGAAGAACCTGCCGTCGGTGCCCGGCAGTCTCGACGAGGCCCTGGACGCACTTGAGGCAGATCACGAGTTTCTGCTCACGGGCGGCGTCTTCAGCCAGACCCTGATCGACACGTGGATCGAGTACAAGAGGACTCGCGAGGTGGACGCCATCCGCCTGCGGCCCCACCCCTACGAGTTCTATCTGTTCTATGACGTTTGAGCCAATCGACGGCCAATCGAGAGAACAGGTCACCCCGCAAGGGTGGCCCGTTCGTCTGTAAGGGGTGCAACCGGTTGAGGGGTCGGAACTAGAGCGGGCTGATTGGCGCGCCCACGCCTTCCGGGTTTCTCTCTGGGCCTTGATCGCGTCTCTCTACTTCTTCAGCCCGTTCGTTTTGGTCGTCCTCGGTTGGTTCCAGGAACCGTTCTCGGAATTGGGCGGCGCCGAAACGGTTTCCCATCGTGTGCACGAGGTCTTGTTCGGGGTGATCTTCGCGGAGGCGATGGTGGGGGCGGTCAGCCAGCTTCGCAATCCGATCGGACGTCGAGCCGGGATGCTGCAGACCCTCGCCGCCCTCGTCGGATTCGCCGTTGCCCTCGCAATAATCGGGGAGGTCGAGGTTCTCGGTGTGTCGTTTGTGGTCCTTGCCATCATTGCCACCTTCCTCCATCCCGCAGGCCGGATCGACTGGAAGGGATCGTGGCATCCGCAGCCGGGCCTGGTTCTGCTGGCGCTGTCCAGCGCCGTCCCGCTCCTCGTGATGGCTACTGACAACTTCGCCAAGGCGAGCGTCCGGGCTGCAGATCATCAGACTCATTGGGGCGGGGTGGCGGCTTTCGCGATTGTTCAACTCCTGCTGGCAATCATCGCCTCGTTGCGGCCGCCCGGCTACCGGTTGGTTGCCGCCTCGATCGGAACCGCTGGCCTGGTCTATGTCTCGGCTTCGTTTCTGTTCCCATTCGATGCCTCCGCTCGTCCCCAGTTCTTTGCCCTTTGGCTCTGTCTCTGGTCGTTGTCGTGGCTGGCGGTGGCGATGTTGAGCCAACCGCGGAGTTCCTCGATGGCGGTGCTGGGTGCTCTGGCGGCCGTCGCCGTGATCTCCGGGACCGGCTTGGTCGGGATCACTCTGGCGGCTTTTTTGGGTGTGGTTCTGCTCGTGTTGGCCAGGCGCAAGCAAGGCTTCCCCCGATTCCTGTCGATCGCCCTCTCTGGTTTTGGCTTCTTCCTTGTGGTGGTGGGTGGATTGCTGGCATCGGGTTCGGGCGAGCCCCCCTTCGTACCCCATGGATTGGTCGAGGGCTACGAAAACGCCACCCGCCAGACTTGCCTCGACTGTCATGCCGTCGGGGCCGAGGGCGCCACCCGCATCCCACATGAGACCACCGACACCTGCGGAGGCGAGGACGAGGACTGCTGGGATGGCCGTCGTGATTGCCTTGGCTGTCACCGGTACGACCCCTCGTTGGGAGGTCCAACCGACCCTCCGTTCTTGCCAGGTGGCGGGCTGGCCGGGGCTCCGACCGGTGGCGCCGCCTTGAGCGCGCAGCAGTTGACCGCCGCCAGCACACTCGTTTTTGGCGCATTGGTCGATGGCGCACTGATCGAAGACGATGGCTGAGGCTACGGCGCCGGCCCCCGGATTTTCACGGCTTCTCTGGTGGTTGCTGTTCTTCAGCGTTGTGCCCCTGGCCCTCATCGCCTTCGTAAGTCACCTGGAACAGGCGGACATTCCGACTCTGGTTCAAGGCCCCCTCGTGGTCGATCCGACGCTGGGTGATCGCCTCGCCACCGTCTTGCCAATCGACTTCATCCGATGGAGTCAGCTGGGCATTCACATCAGTGGGTTTGCATTCTTCGCCGGGCTGGCGTGCTTGATCGCGTTCCGCAGCCAGGAATCGGTGTCTCTGGTCGCATCGGCGATGCTGGTGGCGGTCGGGGCCAGCCTCTTCGCCCCCCTCGCGGGGCTGCAAGGGCTGCCGGGTCGGCTGGCCCAACTCGTCGGAGAGATGGTTCCCGGCCGGACGGCCGGAATGTGGATCTCGATTTCAGGAATCCTGCTCGTAGGTTTTCTTCTCGTCGCCACAGGGGGAGGTGTCGGCCGGGCCGGCCGGGTGGTTTTGGTCACACTGGCGGTTTTGGGCCTGGTGTCGACGACCAGCCCGGGTTGGTTATTGGACCCCGCCCGTCTAGTCACACCGTGGAAGGAGATCTGGACCGCCGGAATTCCCATAGCCGCCCTCGCCGCAGCCTGGTGGCGGTCGCGCCGTCAGTCGGAGGAGCGCCGCCGGCAGATCCGACCAGTCCTGATTGCACTCGCCCTTATCCTGGCGGCCTACCTTGTCCTGGTTCTGCTTCGTCCCGACCTCAGGCCTGATGCCTTCGGCCTGGTACTGGCGACTCCCCGCCTGCAGGCTCTCTACGGCATCAACACACTGTTGCTTCTGACGGGTGCCGTGTTCGCACTCCCTGTCTCGATCGTTCTGGCGGTTGTTCGCTACCGCCTATTTGAGATCGACCTTCTGGTCAACCGTGCTCTCGTCTACGGGGCATTGACCGGAGTTGTCACGCTGGTATTTCTCGGAGTGACCCTCGTGACCGCCGCCACCGCCGGCCGGTTCCTGGGAGAAGGGGTGACCGGTACCCAGGTGGGCCAGGCGGCGGCGATCGCGGGGGTCGTCACCGGCACCGTGATGTCAGTTGGCCTCCAACCCCTGCGCCGGCGCCTGCAGAGAACCGTCGACAGGTCCTTCTATCGCGAGAAGTTCAATGCCGACCAGGCCCTGGACGCGCTTTCAAGTCGTCTGGTCGATGTATTCGATGCCGGTGTGGTCAAAACCGAGGTTGTTGGCCTCGTCACTTCCACGCTCCGTCCCGAATGGATCGACATCTACCCGGCCTCGGCGATTCCGGCGGCGCTGGCCGCCACAACTTACGCGCGCGCTCCGCTGGTCGGGGTTCTGCCGGGAATGGAAGTGGCTGTACCGATCCGATCGAACGATCGGGTGATCGGCGTCATGGCACTGGGTCGAAGGCTGTCAGGATCGCCTTATCGAGGCCTCGATCTCCGCTTTCTTTCAAGGGTCGCCGAGAAGATCGGGCCCGCCTTGCGGATGGTGGAGTTGGTCGAGCGCCAGGAAACAGATCGGGTCCATCGCGAGCGGTATGAGCAGGAGTTGAGTGTCGCCAGGCGAATCCAGCGCGAGCTGCTCCCTCGGGAAACGCCTCAGCCGGAAGGCTGGAGCTTCGAGGTCTTCTACGAGCCTGCCCGCGAAGTTGGGGGTGACTTTTACGACTTCTACGACCTTGGAGAAGGCAGCGTCGGCGTTGTGGTGGGCGACGTTACCGACAAGGGCATGCCGGCTGCGCTGGTCATGGCGTCGTGTCGAACGGTAATGCGGGGAATCGTCCTCGGGGACCCGTTTCTCGCGCCGGGCGAAGTGTTGCGGCGAGCCAACGAACTGCTGGTCGGCGATATCCCGAATGGCATGTTCATCACCTGCCTGTACGGCCGGCTCGACACAACTTCCGGGAAGTTCCGGTTCTCAAATGCCGGCCACAACCTTCCTCTCCATAAGACCGAGCAAGGGGCCCGTGAGGTCCGAGCGCGAGGAATGCCGCTAGGCCTGCTCTCCGGGATGGACTATGAGGGCGCCGAGGCCGTCCTCGAGGAAGGGCAATGTCTCGTTCTGACGTCGGACGGAATCACCGAATCTCACAATCCTGACCGAGTGATGTTCGGCTTCGATCGGATGCGGGACATCGTCGCCTCGGCTCCCCCCGGTGGAGCCCTCCAGACCCTCCTACTAAGTCAGCAGAGCTTTACCGGGGATGTCGAGCAGGAGGATGACATCACCTTGATCGCCCTCAACCGCCTGGACCGGTGAGGCCTCCAGTTCGTGGTTGTCGCCGATGCTTCTCAGAGGCCCGTGCATTCAGGGCCGAACGACCCAACGAACCTTCAGGACCAAATCGAGGGCGGGCTAGCCTGACCGACGGGGGATTCCAAAGGAGTCAAACG
>JANMST010000291.1:0-7894 GCA_031389635.1 Acidimicrobiia bacterium
GGAAAAGCGACGAATCGGTACCGCATCCAGACCTACGTTTTCGTCGGTTCGCTTTATGGGGTCGCCGCGCCTCTATACCTGTGGTATCTACGAAGCCTGACGCCGTCCCTATTTGCTCCTGACATAACGTTCGTAGCCTGGACGGCGCTCGTGATCGGAGGGATCGCCTCGAAGTCGGGTCCCGTACTCGGCGCGGTCGTTCTGCTCGTTCTCACCGAATCGGTTTCTCTAGTCCAGGGCTCCGCCCAGTCCGCCGTCGTCCTGGCTTCGCTGAGATACATCGTCCTTGGACTCTTGCTCATCCTTGTAATGCGATTCCGACCCGACGGATTGCTGAAAGAACGGGACTCGTTTGCAGAAATGTCAAACCGGGTGACGCTGTGACGATGCCCCTCCTCGGAGTGGATCAGGTTTCCAAGCACTTCGGTGGCGTCACCGCCGTAGCCGATGTTTCGCTTACAGTCACTTCCGGGTCGATTGCGGCGGTCATCGGGCCAAACGGCGCCGGCAAGACGTCGCTTTTCAACGTAGTGACGGGTTTCGACAAACCAACAACCGGGCGGATTCGTTTCGACGGGGTAGATGTGACCGGAGTCGAGCCCTGGCAGGTCGCAAGGCGAGGCTTGGTTCGGACATTTCAGACCCCGGTCGGCTTCCATAGGCTTTCAGTCTGGGAGAACTTGATGATTGCGGGTACGAGCCAAAGCGAGGAGGGGCTGGCCAAGGCATTGACGGGTTCGTGGCGTAGGGCCGAGAACGAAACACACCAGCGAGCACGCGCTCTCCTCGAAGATCTGAAGCTCTGGGAGTCTCGAAACGTGGTCGTATCGGATTTGCCTCCGGGAGATATCAAGCTGATCGACGTCGCGCGCCAATTGATGGTTGGTCCGAGGATGCTTTTGCTCGACGAGCCGGCTTCGGGAGTCGATCCCCAGGCGCTCTCGCGTTTGGCGAACTTGATCACACGGGTCCGCGATGGCGGGGTAACCGTCCTGGTCATCGACCACAACATTGGCTTTGTCCTCAAGATTGCAGATGTCATTCACGTCATGGCTTTGGGCCGCATCGTCGCCTCCGGACCCCCAGAAGCGATTGTCAACAATGCCAAAGTGATCGAGATCTACCTTGGGACGTCCGCTTGAGTTCTCTGGAAGTCGACGGCCTGGAGAGCGGTTACGGACGCCTTCCAGTACTTCATGGCGTTTCACTTAGGGTCGAGCCCAATGAGTTGGTTGCGGTAATTGGGCCCAACGGTGCCGGTAAGACGACTTTGGTCAAGGCCATCTTCGGTCTGTTACCGGCAATGAAAGGAACGATTCGGTTTGGAGGAGTGGACCTGACCGCATCCGACGTAGGCGCCCGCAATGAACTCGGGATGGCTTTGGTTCCACAGACCGGTAGCACATTCCCTCACCTGACGGTGGAGGAGAATCTTCTCGTCTCGTTCTCGGGGCTCGACCGCAGCAAAGCAGCCGATGCTCTTGCGTCTTCTTACGAAATGTTTCCGAAACTGGCCGAGCGTCGCCGCCAACCTGCCCAGACACTGTCTGGTGGGGAACGACAGATGCTGGCGTTCGCATCGGGAGTCGGAAATCAGCCCCGTCTGCTTGTTCTCGACGAACCGACCACCGGGCTCGCGCCCACCATCGTTCAGGGGCTGGTGGAGCGCATTGTCGCTTTCAAGGCCGCCGGCCGAGCAGTCATCTGGGTGATCGAAGAGAATCCGCTGGAGGTGCTTCGAGAGGTGGAACGGGTGTACGTGCTCACGAACGGAATTGTCTCGGCAGAGTTGCCTGCCGCGGATTTACTAGCGGACGAGTCGCTGCACCACTTGTTCTTCGGAACATGAGCCTGACTCTTCATCTTCCGACGGGCATATGATTCGGGCGCGGGATTCGTTCGCGTTCGTTCGATGACCGAAGCCGGTACGAAGGCAGGGCTGGCCTACGGCATGAATGCGGCCACTCCATCGAAGTCTCCAAGTAGTCGCCGATAGGCAATGCCTGAGGCGTCCGGAACCTTCAGGTGCAGTTCCTCACGAAGGTCCACTGGGATCTCCTCCGGCTTCTGGCTTTCCACTATCGCTCGATCCTGCTCCATGATCCCATGGGTGAACTGAGCGAACTGATCGTCGCTCTCGGGATCAAGATCATGGTTGCGAGCGATCCACAAGAACATGTCGGTCAGCTTGTCGGAGGTCGGACTCGCCGTGAGCGAGATCATGGTCACGTCCCCGGACGGGACTGTCTTTCTGAGATGGATGGTGAAAGGTCCCGTCAAGAAATACTCCCAGCGGATTAGGTCGCCGGGCCGGCTGTGGAGATTCGCGGGTTCCGGAGCTTCAACGTAGAAGTAGAGGCCCGAACCTCGTCTCGTGACCTGGTGTTCGGCGATCTCAGTGTTGTCGCGAGACCCGAGGACGCCTTCATGGACGAAGGCGAAGTGAGAAGTGTCCATGAAGTTCTCGACCGCCCTGCCGGCGGAGCTTTTCCACACGTAGTGATGGGAAACGAAGGTTCTGAAACCTCTGGCACTCCACTCGCCGTCGGGGAAAACGGGGATGTCGTTGATTGGTTCATCGAGGGCCACCCAGACCAATCCATAGCGAGTATCGCTCCGGTAGGCGATTGCTCGGGCCTTGGGAGGAATTGGCGAGCCCGGTGGTAACGAAGGGATGTCCACGCAGGTGCCGGTTTGGTCATATGCCCAGCCGTGGTACCCGCACCGCAGGTTGCCGTTCTCGACGAATCCCAATGAGAGTGCCGTGCCACGATGGATGCAAAGATCACGAAAGACACTCACGCCACCCGACGTCGCGAAGGCAACTAGGTCCTCGCCGAGCAGGCGAAATTGCCGAGGCTGTTCGCCCACCTCATCGACGGTCGCTATCGCGTGCCAGTGGTTTCTGAGGCCTGGTCTCAAACGTTCCGCCCGTTCGTGCGTCCTGGAGCGGTCCCGATACTATCGGGTGTTGAGCCGGGTGAATGTCTATCGAGGCTTATTGAAATCGCCCGCCTCGCCGCGATAGCACCAGCAGACGCGGTAAACCCCAACCGGGAGGAGCCGCCAAGCCGGGGGCGATCGCTAGCGGCCTGGTCGCCGCCGCCACCGCCGCGCACGGAGCTGGCTCTCACCCGCACATGATCATTTCGGTCGGGTAGCTCTGGGTGACGGCAGGCCCCTCGGGCGTGATCTGCATCGAGTTGCCGACCTGGACTCCGGCCTGGCCGTCGATCACATTGGGCTGCACGACCAGGAGCGTTCCTTGCGGGTAAGCAAAGTCGTCGGGGTGGGTGGCTCCGCGGTTGGCGCGGGTGCGAAGAATTGGCGGCAAGTAGGCACCCCCAAATCCATGGATGAGATCGTCCCAGATGTCGAAGCCAGCCGCCGAAACCATGTCGGCGGCGTCGAGCAGCCGGCCGACGGTGACGCCGGGACGCATCAGATTCGTCAGGGTTGTGTAGGTCTCTAGGGCAACCTCGTGGAGCCTGGCGTATCGGCGGTTCGGCTCGGCAGCGATTACGAAAGTACGGAGGATCTGGCCGGCATAACCCCAGAAAGTCGTGCTGATCTCAGTGACAAAGACATCGCCTGCTGCGATCGAACGGTCGGGGTGATGCTGGTGAGGAACCACGATCTGGGGGTCAGCCATCGATGTGGTCAGGCTGAAGTGGATCAGGTTGACTCCGCGCTGATCGAGGTAGGTCTCCTCGACAATGCGAGCGATGTCGAGTTCGTTCAGACCCGGCTTGAGGGAGGCGGCGAGCGCGGCCACTGCAGCGTCGTTCATCCGGGAACCGATCCGGGTGAAGACCATCTCGGCCTCCGACTTGACCAGGCGAAAGGATTGGTAGCGCCCGTTCAGATCGACGAAGACTGCGTCCGGAATGGTCGAACGCAAGGTGTCGTAATCGGCGTGGGGAACCACACCGATCAGCCCTACTCGTTTCGATCCGTGGTGGTCTAGATCCTCTGCCAACTTTGAGGCCTGCTGGGCCGGAGTGTCGCCCCCGTAGCGGACGTCTTGGAACGTCGCGATGCGTTGGGCGTCTGGGAGGTGGTTCCAAAGTCGAACCAGCAGATGAGGGGGCTCGTTCAGCGCGAACACCACATAGGACTGAACTTGCGCCGGCCAGTTCGAGAAGAACTGGACGGACGTGTCGAGCGGCCCCGTCGCCCCGCCCACAACCACGGCGTCGAGTTCGAGCTCATCGATGATCTCGCCTATCCAACTGTGACGACGATGCATCTCTGCGGCCGGGTAACGAGGGAAGCCGTTGACCTGGTCGAATTCTCCAGAACTCCAAAACGGGCTTGTAGTCATACGCTGATGATGCCAGGGCCGGAGGCCGCGGACACCGTCACGAACAATTCAGCGGCACGTCGCTACGGCGTGGCTGGCAGCACCTAACCCTTGCGCCAGACGCTGCCCAGCCAGCCGAGAAAGACCGTGTTGGTGATCACGCCGGCGGCGAGGGCCACCCTGACTATGGGGTTGGTCGGGTCGAGTATCACGAGCCGGCCCAGGTAGATGATCATCATCACGACGCCGAGAACCTGGCCTACCCGGGCAAGACCACGGGGATAGCGATTGGTCCGGGCCATCAACGTTGCGACGATCAAGAACGACATCCCGACGAGCCCGAAAGTTGCAAAGCCTCAAGGATCGACCGCGTTCGGGTATTCGGCCAGGCTCAGGACGTTGGTTTCGGGAGGATGGATGACGTTGGCGAGGTCGTAGCCGCCGTGGATAGCGGACCCGATGGCGCCGACCGTCCCGATCAGCGCAGCCAACCGCGCTCCCGCCTCGTGCACGGCCTCGACCGACCGAGCGAGACCTGCCAGAAGCAGGGCTGAGAGGATCCCTCCCACCATGAGCAGGCCGGCTGCCACTCCCTGGTTCCCGATGATGACAAAGAACAGCCCGTAGGCAATGCCGCCGATGACGGCTGTCCAGGCGACGTTGGCGGCGAATGGTCGGAACGGAGTCATCTCACACCTCGGCCAAGAACATACAGCCGTTGTCCGAACGGGGCCGGCTCGACCTGCTTCCGACGTCGCAACCCGACTCCGAGTTCGCCATCTGGCTGATCCAGATGAAGGAAAGCTCGCGTTGGACGCTGCCGGCTACCTCCCCGGCCGCCAACCGGGTCCTCTACTGCTTCGGAGGCAGCGAACTCCGGGTGTCGTCCACCGTTGTCGAAGATGGGGTGGGTGTGCGACTGCGTCCCGAGGTGCCAACGGTCATCAACAACCTTGGCGGCCCGGCCGAGCTCTTGATGCTCCAAGGGCGGCCGATCGGAGCGCCGGTTTTTCAGATGGGTCCGTTCGTCATGAACTCGGCCGAGGAGATCCAGGCGGCAGTACGCGACTATCGGCGAACCCAATTCGGAGGTTGGCCGTGGTCCCGTCCCGATCCTGTTCACGACCGGACCATGGGCCGCTTCGCCGTTCATGCCGACGGCCGTGTCGAACACCGTGACTCGCCTCTTGCCTTGGCGACGGAAGCTCTCTCCTGAATTCTGTGGGCGGTTTTCGTCGTCCAACGGGTTTCACCCCCGTTTTGGTACGACAGAACCGTGCTATATCCCCATCGCGCCGCGCCAAAGTGTGTTTCCACGGGGCAAGGTCGCCCTACGCCGCTTCGGACTCCGGGGTGGGCTCTGGTTCGTCTTGCTTGATGGCTTCGATGACCGCCTGGGTGAAGGTCGTCGACCACATGCCCTTGACCGCCATCCCCAGCGATGGATTGAAGTAGGAGGGCTTTGCAGTCGGCTTCATCATCATTTCATCGGCCACTGTGTCCTCGCGGTGCACGTCATCGCAACCCCGCGCCTACGGACTAGTCCATTTTTCGGCCTGGGTAGCCTCGATCCCAACGTGCAGACCCCAACCATCAGGTTTGGCATATCCGGCCTGCCCCCAGGGGAGGCCAAGGAGGACGCGGCGTTCCTCGACTCACTAGTTGCCAAGGGGCACAGGGCCTACGAACTGGCATTCGTCACGGCCTTCCCGTGGAAGGAGGCCAGGTGCCGCAAGTTCGGTGAACTGGCCGCCGAGAGAGGAATCTGGGTCTCGGTTCATGCTCCCTATTTCGCTGTTCTGACAGTTGAGGACGAGGACCGCGCCAAGCAATGCCTGGCTGCCCTGGAGCACACGATGAAGCTCGGCCGCGCCCTCGGAAGTCGGATCATCTGTGCCCACTTCGGGGCCGCCCAGGAAAGGCCGGCCGAGCAGCTCATCGAGTTGATCCAAACCAGATTGCGGTGGATCTCGCCCAAGATCGAACACATGGGGGTGGGCCTTGGCCTCGAGACCAGCGGGGCAGAACGGAACTTCGGAACCCTCGGTGACATCGCCCTCCTCGCCGAGGAGTTCAACTTTGTCCGCCCGATCGTCGACTGGGCTCATGTTCACGCTCAAACTGGAGGAGCCTTGACGTCGCAGGCGGCCTTCGCCTCTGTGATCGATTTCATCAGGCAGAGCTTTCCCGCCTGGATGATCGACCCGCTCCAGACCCAGTTCACCGACAACCTGTTCAACGCCGGGGGAGAGGTGCGCCATCTTCCCTACGGCGAAGGGACCCTTCGCATCGGACCATTGGTCGAGGCGGCGACGGAGGCAGGCCTGCCGATGGTGGTGATCTCGGAGGCTCGAGAACAGTCGAGCCATGACGCCATCCAGAAGGAGTTGGTCGAGACCCTCGTTGTCGCCGATCGGAAGAAGCCAACCGGCCGGCCGATCGACTCCGGCCGCATCCAGTTTCCAGATCGACTGACGGCGCAGAAGGCCGGACCTGCCTTCCGCTTCCCGGGCCTTCGCCCACTCAAGCTCTCGAATCTCGACAAGCAGTTCTTCCCGGATGGGTACACCAAGGGTGATCTGATTCAGTACTACGCATCGGTAGCGCCGGTGCTGCTGCCGCACCTGGCCGATCGTCCCATCTCGATGTCGCGCTATCCCGACGGCGTCGGAGGACCTTCCTTCTACGAGAAGCGAGCGCCGGGCCATCAACCGGATTGGATGCAAACCGCCAGCGTCGATTCCGACTCGATGGGCGGCTCCATCGACTTCCTGCTCGCCAGCGATCGGGAGTCCCTGATGTGGTTCGCCAACATGGGGTGCATCGAGATGCATCCGTTCCACTCCAGGGCGGGCCCGCTCGACAATCCCGACCTCGCCATCTTCGATCTAGATCCCGCCGCCGGGTCCACCTGGGACCAGGTCATCGCCGGGGCGAAGCTGTTGCGGGTCGCCCTCGAGCAACTCGGGCTCACCGGCTACCCCAAGCTGTCCGGGGCGAGGGGCATGCACGTGTATCTCCCGATCGAGCCCATCTATTCGCACTCCCGGGTTCGGGCTTTCGTCGAGGCGGTAGGGAGGGTGATGGTGGTCGCCAACCCCGATGACCTGACCATGGATTGGGACATTCCGAAAAGAAAAGGCCGGGTCTTCATCGATCACAATCGCAATGCATTCGGGCAGACGATCGCATCGGTGTATTCGGTCCGGCCTCTCCCGGGAGCCCCGGTCTCATTGCCGATCACCTGGGACGAAGTCGGAACGATCAAGAACGGCGACGTGACGATCGCCAATCTGTGGGACCGACTAGCCCGCTTCGGTGATCTCTGGGCCCCCGTATCCAGTTACAATCAGCGAATCGAGGACGCCGAGAAAGCGTTAGGTATAAGTGACGAGTGAGGTGGAAGGGGTGGACACCGCGCTCACTGAGCGCTCCCGAGCGATCGCGGGCAGAATGAAGCCATGGATCTATACGCAAGGGTGAACATCCTCGAAGGCCGGTCAGTGCGACTGACCCACGGCGACCTTCGCGAGGTCGTGGCCCTCGACGCCGATCCGGTCGGCCGCTGTCTCTCCTGGGAGAGATTGGGAA
>JANMST010000346.1:0-3871 GCA_031389635.1 Acidimicrobiia bacterium
GGTTCACGCGACGAACCGGCTCGGTCGACACGCTTCACCTGCCGCGGTGGTCGCTGATCACCCCCCTCGCCCGGCCTGACGGCCGTGCGGTCCCCCGCAAGCGGGTGGACAAAGAACCAGCGCTTCCCCTCCCTAAGGGATAGAGGACCCTGTCCCCCCGCTTGCGGGGGGACCGATCGAGCGCAGCGAGATCGAGGGGGGTGCGCGAACTCCGGACGCATTCCCTCCCTCACACCGCCGCCTGTCCCCCCGCCTGCGGGGGGACCGATCGAGCGCAGCGAGATCGAGGGGGGTGCGCGAACACCGGACGCAGCCGAACTCGAAGCCGCCGCCGGTTCGTCTCGAGAAGGACCGGCGGGTTCACGACGCATCAAACACCGCAGGTTGGTCTGGAAAACCGCCGCATGTTCCGGTTCGTGCCGTTGCCCAGGCACAATTGGGTGCGATGCGCGTTTCGGTGATTGTGCCGGTTCTCAATGAGCGGGAGGCTGTGGGGCCTCTCGTCGAGGCTTTGTTTGGGCAGACCCGGGCACCGGATGAGGTTGTCGTTGCCGACGGGGGTTCTGATGATGGGACCCGGGAGCTCCTGGACCAACTGGCCGAACGGCATCCAGGGTTGACCGTGATCGACGGACCGGGGGGGATCTCCGGGAACCGCAACGCCGCCATTAGGGCGGCGACCGGAGAGGTAATCGCCTGCACCGATGCTGGCTGCCTCCCGGAGCCGGGGTGGCTCGAAGCCCTAGCCAAACCCTTCGAAACCGGCGCCGATTGGGTGGCGGGTTTCTACCGGCCCGATGGCAAGACCACGGCGTCGACCGCCGCCGGGGTCGTGATGATGACCGTCCTCGAAGAAGTCGACATGGATCACTTCCTGCCGGGGGGCAGCTCGCAAGCCTTCACCAAGGAGGCGTGGGAATCCGTAGGCGGATTCCCGGAAGGGATCAACGCCGGCGAGGACACCCTCTACGGCGAGCAATTGCGGGCCGCCGGGTATCGCCCCGAGTTCGCTCCCGATGCTCTGGTCGCCTGGCATCCGCCGTCCTCGCTCAAGGAGATGGCCGCCAAGGCCCGGCTGTGGGGAGAAGCCGACGGCATCAACCGCGTACGGACCGGCGCCTACCTGCGGGTCGTCGCCGCCTACTGGATCATGCCGTTGGTCGCCCTCGTGGCCGCGTTCTTGTTCCCGATCGTGGGCCTGGCGATCCTGGTCGCCTTCCTGGCCCTGGTCGCCTTCCGCACCCGGTTCAAGTACCGATGGGTGCGAGGAGGCTCGAAGTGGCTCATGGTCCCGGTTGCTCACGTCCGCCAACAGCTGGCTCAAAGCCTCGGATTCCTCGAGGGATTCGGCCTCGGCAACCTGTTGAAGAAGGTGGCGGGAAGGGTGCTTCGGCCGGTGCGGCGAGTTCTGCCCGAGTCCTGGGTGCGAGGCCTCGCCGGAGAGGCGAGACCACTACGCCACAACGTCGATGTTTGGCTCGAGAACGAGACCCAGATCACGCGTTGGCTGGAAGACACGCCGGCCACGTACCGGGTGGGGACCAAGGGTCCGAAGCCAGGCGACGCGGTCGTTCAGGCGACGATGGAACTGCGCCCGGGCTCCGAACCGCTGGTCTCGCCGGTGGCGGTGAGCCTTCCCGAAGCACTGTTGGCCGGCCTCGCCGGCGAGCCGCAGATCCTGGAGGATCCGGTTGCGTCTTATGCGGTGCTTCGTCAGTCGGGGCATCGGTACGCGTTGGTCCCCTCGCCCGGAGGTCACACCACTCGAAAGGACCCGCTCATGGGCGCCGGTTCGCTGGTGGTGCTGGCGGCCGTCCCGATCCACGATGTCGGTGGCGGGAGCCGGGGATCCCAGATCGCCCAGGAGGCAGCCAGCCGCAACATCCACGTGACCTATCTCTCCCGGTTCGACGCCGCCGAGTCGGTGGACCTCGGGCTCAGGTTCATTCACCCGCGGCTCGAGGAGATGGGGATCGCCGAGTTCGACGCCGAATCGTTTCTGGCCCGGGATCCGCAGGGGCCGCGGATCGCCGTCGTCGAGTTCCCGCATCGGGATTACAAACCGATCGTGGAGGCCCTCTGGAACAACGGCTTCCGGATCGTCTACGACCTCATCGACGATTGGGATGACGCCACTCTCGGCGGGTGGTGGTACGACCACGAGTTCGTCCAGTGGCTGGTCGGGCACACGCACGTGTTGACGGCGTCGGCGCCGTCACTCGTCCGATCGCTTCGAGAGAAGTCGGGCCGTGAGGTGATTGAAGTTCCCAACGGAGTCAACGCCCGTATATTCGACATCGACGTCACTCGACCCGTGCCTCGCGATCTTCCCGCCGGTGATGGGCCGTTGTTCGAGTATCACGGGTCGCTCTACGGAAACTGGTTCGACTGGTCGTCTGTGATCAGCGTTGCCCGCGCCTTTCCTGAGGCGACGATCGTCCTCATTGGTGACCGGCCGCGGCGAGTCCCCGAGTTGCCTCGGAATGTTCATCTACTCGGCCTCAAACCCCAAGGGACGCTGCCCTCGTATCTGGCCCAGGCTGATGTCGGGTTGATCCCGTTCGTGGTGTCTAAGACCACCCACGCCGTCAGCCCGCTCAAGGCCTTCGAGTATTTGGCGATGGGCGTGCCGGTGGCTGCGCCTCCGTTGGAACCTCTTGAGGGCTTGGACTGGGTCCACACCAACACCGATCTGGTGGAGGCGGTGCGGCGAGCTCTGGCATCACCGCGACCCGACGGTCACGAAGCGCTGGCTCGCCACGGCTGGGGGGAACGACTTGGTCGGATCCTCACAGAGTTGGAAGTCGAGTTGCCACCCCTGAGCCGGCCCGTACGAGTCGAGATCCATCCGATCCTCCACTACGCCAAAGAAGACCGACTCATCAAGTAGCGAGACGAATCAGCGGCGGTGTGAGGACGGAATGCGTCCGGAGTTCGCGCACCCCCCTCGATCTCGCTGCGCTTCGGGCGGTCCCCCCACAAGCGGGGGGACAGCCACCCACCACAGCGAAGCTACTGCGCTCCGTTGCGGCCTATCACTGTCGCGAACGTTTTGGCGAGGATCGATAGGTCTAGCCAGGGGGACATGTGGCGGACGTAGTAGAGGTCGTAGGTCAGCTTCTCGATGGTGTCGTTCAGGTCGTCGGCGTATCCGGAGTTGACCTGAGCCCAGCCGGTGATACCGGGTCTGACCAGGTGCCGGTAGCGGTAGAACGGGATCAGTTTTTCGAACTGCTGCACGAAGGCGATCTGCTCTGCTCGCGGCCCGACCAATGCTGCGTCTCCTTTGAGGACGTTGAACAGTTGGGGTATCTCGTCGAGCCTGGTCGAGCGGAGGAACCGACCGATCCTGGTGATGCGGGGATCGTCAGGGGCGGTGAATTGAGGGCCGTCGTCGTCGGCTCCCAGCACCATCGTGCGGAACTTGTACATCGTGAACGGTCGATCGTTGAGTCCCGTGCGTCGCTGCTTGAAGACTGCCGGCCCCGGTGAGTCGAGCCTCACCGCCACCCACGTCAGCCCGGCCAGGACTGCCCAAATGGGGGCCGTTACCAACACCAACAACGACTCGGCCACCTGCTTCATAGGGGCGTAAGGCGCCCGACGCTCGAGGGGGACGCTGATCTCCCAGCCCTCGGCGAGGTGGACCAGGGCGACTCTGCCGGTGTGTTCCTCGTAGACGTTGCTGAGAGGGCGCACCTCGTAGCCGGCCAGATTGCTGGAGGAGACGAAGCTCGCCATCTGGTCGGAGAGGACCGCCCTCATGTCGAGCACGAGGGTGGTGTTGGGCGATGGGGCGTCCGGAGGTGGTTCTCCTCTCGGCTCGAGTAGATCGATCACATTGGCGTTGGGCGACTCGGCGAGATCATCG
>JANMST010000348.1:0-3020 GCA_031389635.1 Acidimicrobiia bacterium
GCTGGACGAGAGCGGTCAACCCGTGCTCGGACCTGAGCGTTCGCTCAAACAGGTGGTGCATCGCCTGGCTGGCTGCTGGCGTTGGTGGGGTGAGAAGCACGGTTACTTCGCATCGTCCGAGGACGCCCAGGCCTACGAAGACGAGATGAAGTACATGCTCGCCAACCAGATCGCCTCTCCCAACTCTCCGCAGTGGTTCAACACCGGCCTGGCGCATGCCTATGGCATCACCGGCACTCCCCAGGGCTTTTGGTACGTCGACCCCGAGACCGGCGAGATGACCGAGTCCCCCGACTCTTACACCCACCCCGCCCCGCATGCTTGTTTCATCAATGGGGTCAGTGACGATCTCGTCAACCCCGGCGGGATCATGGACCTATGGGTCCGGGAAGCCCGCCTTTTCAAGATGGGGTCAGGCACCGGTTCCAACTTCTCTCAGATCCGGGCCGAGAACGAGACCCTCTCCGGTGGTGGCAAGTCCTCAGGTGTGATGGGCTTCCTCCGCATCGGTGACCGCGCCGCGGGCGCCATCAAGAGCGGCGGTACCACCCGCCGGGCCGCCAAGATGGTGATCCTCGACCTCGATCATCCCGACATCGAAGAGTTCATCGATTGGAAGATGCATGAGGAGGAGAAGGCCCGCATCCTCATCAACCATGGTGGGTATGCCGCCGACTTCAACGGCGAGGCTTACGCCACCGTTTCCGGACAGAACTCCAACAACTCGGTGCGGGTTCCCAACGAGTTCATCGAAGCCGTCCGCAACGACGACGACTGGCAACTGCGGGAGCGCACCAGCGGCAAGGTCCGCAAGACGATCAAGGCCCGCGACCTCTGGCGCAAGGTGGCCGAGGCCGCCTGGGCCTGCGCCGACCCCGGCGTCCAGTTCGACACCATCATCAACGAGTGGCACACCTCCCCGGCCGGCGGAAAAATCCGCGCAACTAACCCGTGCGCCGAATATGTTTTTCTAGACAACACCGCTTGCAACCTGGCATCGATAAACCTCGTCAAGTTCTTCGACGACGATTCCAACGTCTTTGACACCGAGGGCTACGAGCACGCCATTCGCCTCTGGACCATCACCCTCGAGATCTCGGTGGCAATGGCCCAATTCCCATCGAGGGAGATCGCCCAGGGCTCGTATGACTACCGCACCCTGGGTCTTGGCTACGCCAACCTCGGGACTCTGCTCATGCGGATGGGTCTGCCCTATGACTCCGACGCAGGTCGCGCCGTGTCCGGTGCCATCACCGGCATCCTCACCGGCTACTCGTACG
Organism: Acidimicrobiia bacterium; assembly: GCA_031389635.1. Lineage (GTDB taxonomy): Bacteria > Actinomycetota > Acidimicrobiia > Spongiisociales > ZC4RG35 > DATEEG01. The sequence goes on from JANMST010000348.1 coordinate 1,281, forward strand.
CCACCTCGGCCGAACTCGCCGCCGCGGTGGGCCCGTTCCCTCGCTTCGCCGAAAACCGCGAGGCGATGCTGCGGGTAATCCGCAACCATCGCCGTGCCGCTTACAACACTCACCAGAGTGATTACGAGGGGCTCTCCCACTTCGTGATGGGGATCAACCCCGACCTCACCCCGTCCAACCTTCTCACCGCTGCCCGTCAGTCATGGGACCTGGCCCTCGACATGGGAGAGCGCCACGGTTTCCGCAACGCCCAGGTCACGGTCATTGCTCCTACCGGCTGCCTGGTCGGTGGATCGCTGGTGCCGACCGAGCGAGGACTCGTTCGGCTCGGAACCCTTGGCAATCCCCACGGTTCGCAATGGCAGGACCTCGGAATCAAGGTCGGCACCGACGAAGGCGCCAAAACCGCAAGCCAGTTCTACGTGAACGGAGTGGAACCGGTCGTCACTGTTGACACGGCCCGCGGTTACCGCATTCAGGGAACACCGACTCACCGGATCAAGGTCGTGCAGGCCGACGGCAGCTGGATCTGGAAGCGCTTCGCGGAAATCGGCAGGGATGATCTGGTCCCGTTGCAGATGAATCAGCTTGTTGGCGAACCGCAGACCGTGAACCTTCCACCCCTTGGCGATGCTCATTGGACGGCTGATTTCACTACCACCGTTCCTCGGACCATGACACCGGAACTGGCCGAGTTCGTCGGTTACTTCATGGGTGACGGATCCCTCCATTCCAAGGGCCTTCGACTCTGCGTAACGAACGGCGACTTCGATGTCGTCGAGCGTTTGGGCATGCTTGGAAAGCAGCTCTTCAATCTGGAGGCTCACACGACGAGCAAGAAGGGTTACGTCGAGGTTGCCTTCCACTCGGTTCCGCTCGCCATGTGGTGGGACGCGTGCGGATTCGCCAAGCATCTGCCGGTTGAAGGCCACACAGGGAAGGGCTGGCATCCTCACATCCCCAACGCCATCCTCGCCAGTAACGACCGTTCTGTCTACGCGGCCTTCATCCGCGGGTTGTACGAGGCGGACGGCTGGGTTCACGTCCAGGGCTACCCGAACTGGACGTCAACCTCCCTTGAATTCTCCCGGGAAGTCCAGTCTCTGTTGCTCGCCCTCGGCTATCCCGTAGCCCGGAAGTACGACACCACGGGGTGGGGTCAATCCACCTCGGCAACCATCCGCCTGGCCAATGCTTCGTACAACCAGCGTTGGAAGGACGAGGTCGGATTCATCTCCGGCCGGAAGCACTCGGCAGTAGCGAGGTTCGAAAGCAGACAGGCTGCACGAAACGACCTGGTACCAGTGACTCGGGCGTTGGTCGACGAACTCGCGCCTTTGAACGACCATCTGCGCAAGACAATGCTGCTGAGCCTGAGCCGGCTAGGGCTGGTTTCCCGTCGCTCCGCCCAGGTGTTGTTCGAGCGGACGGGCGATCCGAGGTTGGGCCATATTCTCGATTTCTTCTATGACCGCGTAGCGTCGGCCGAACTCGGCGAGGATCAGCTGACCTATGACCTTTCGGTCCCAGAGAACGTCACCTATGTCGCCAACGGGTTCGTGTCCCACAACACAATCGGTTTGCAGATGGATTGCGACACCACTGGAGTCGAGCCCGACTTCTCGCTGGTCAAGTTCAAAAAGCTGGCCGGCGGCGGCTACTTCAAGATCGTCAACCAGTCGGTAACCCCCGCCCTCGAGAACCTCGGCTATGCCGAGGAGCAGATCGAGGAGATCATCC
>JANMST010000439.1:0-8250 GCA_031389635.1 Acidimicrobiia bacterium
ACCCGGTCGAGGTGTCGAACCGCGTTATATGCCACCGAAAAGGGCTCGACAAGGGCACCCTGGGTGTAAGTCAGCTCATCGGGGATCTTGTGCAGCCATTCGCCCCGAGCTTTGAACAACTGGGCGGCGGCTCCGTCAATATTGAAGCCAAAGTGATCCCGCCCGCCCGGCCCAACCACACACTCCCCGACCACGCGATCGCCCGCGGCCAGGCCCTCGACTGCCTTTCCGACTTCGACCACTTCTCCCGACCATTCGTGGCCGGGGGTGACCGGATACGAAAACGGGATGATGTAGCGGCCCGAAAGCAACTCGAAGTCAGAGTGGCAGATGCCCACAGCCCGGGATGCAATGAGGACGTCATCGGCTCCGAGCGAGGGCTCGGCGACGTCGGCGACACGCGCCTCATTCGGTGCCACGAACTGTACTGCTCTCATAGGCCGGGATCTCCTTTGATCGATGCTCTTGGCGGGCTGATGGGTGTTTCTCTGGCGCCCTCTCGTCCTCGGAGTAGCTGCAGGCGACCCGATGTCACTTTGGAGTCCTAAGCCGACGCAGCGAGTGGAGTTTTCCTGCGTTCGAACCGCTCTCGCAATGCAGCCCAGTTAACAGTATGGAGCGCTACGCCGGCAGCGAGGGCGCCTGCCTCGACGAGCGTGCGGATCGCCGTCGAGACGCCGAGTGTGAGAACGAATTGTCCGAGTTGGGTCAGGAACAACGCCGAAATCGCGGTAGAGATCGGATAGCCCCTGCCGCCCAACAGGGAGGTACCACCTAGGACGACCGCCGCCACCGAGGAGAGCAAGTAGGCATCCCCCTGATAAGCGGTGGGCTGCGCGACGATGCCAGCAATCAGCACGCCGGCAAGCCAATACATGACCATCGCCCACACGTAGGCGGACATCCCATGGCGCTTGGCGCGGAGTCCTGCCGCCCAGGCCGCGGTCGGGTTCGCTCCCACCGCCTCAAAGCGCCGACCGGCCACGGTCTTCTTCACGATCACCGTGACGAGGACCGCGGCTGTCACGGCGAAGTACACCGAGTTAGGAATGCCGAACGTTTGGTGGGTGACGATGTTCGCCAGCAACCGGGTTGTGCCGCGAGGGATTCCTCCGGACAAGCCCAACACGGCTGAGTAGAGGAGCGCGTTCATTCCAAGCGTGGCGATTATCGGGTTGAGCCCCCGGTGGGTGATCAAGAATCCGTTGATGGCCCCGGCGACCAGCACCACGGCCAATGCCGTCACGGCGGCCCTTGGCAATTTGCTGTCCTGCCCATTGGCCAGGTGGGTGCAAATCACCACCGTGAGGGAGATTCCTCCGGGCACAGAGAGGTCGATCCCACCCTGCTGAACGACCAGGGTCTGCCCGAGGCCCGCGACCACCAGGACGGCTGCATAGGGAAGCATCCCGAGGATGGCTCCACGGCTGACGCTCGCTGGGGCAACCACCGCCCCGATCAGGAACAGCAGCACGGTCGCCACAACGACTGTTATGAGACCGCCGTGAACGCGCGATAGGAGGCCCCGGCTTCTAGGTTGCCCTTCCGTCGTTGCCGAATCAGGCACGGTCTTCTTCCTCCTGCCGGGTCAGTCTGGCCTGACGAGCGGGGCCAAACTACAGATGAAGGAGAAACACTGCAAGCGCTTGCACTCCCGGACGACGGAGTCTAGGGTCGCACGTGGCATCCCTTTATGGGCAAGGGGACGACGGGAGCGAGGGAGCAGGCGAAACCAAGAGCCAGCCCACAGGCCACGTGCGCCTTCAGCCCCAACCGGATCTGAGACTCGGCATCCAGCCGATCGAAAAACCGAATGAAATGGAGTCACTATGAGAGGTAAGCGTCCCTGCGTGTCGCTGATCTCGGTTCTCACTGTCCTGGCCTTGATAGCGGCCTGCGGCGGCGACTCGACCGGGGGCGACGCGACCACGACTACGGCCGCCGCCACCACCACTGCTGCTGGTGGTACCACCACTGCTGCTGGTGGTACCACCACGGCCGCGGCCGGCGGCGAGGTTCCCGATTGGTGCGGTCCCGACGAGATCGTCCTTGGTATGACCGACGGCTTCGGTGGCAACAGCTGGCGGCTAGTGACGACCGCCGCAGCCGAGGACGAGGCGGCTAAGTGCCCGAGCGTGACGGAGTTCGTCTACGCCGACGGCCAGGGTGACACCCAGAAAGCGATTTCCGACATCCAGGGCATGGTCGCCACCGGAGTGGACGCACTAGTGGTGTTCCCCGACGCCGGCGAGGCAGTACTTCCTGCGCTTCGGAGCGCGTTCGAGGCCGGCGTGGTCACGGTGCCTTATCGGGTCTTCCCGGGCGGCGTTGATGGGGTGGACTACACCAAGTACGTCGCACTCGACTCCCCGAACGATGGTCGTAATTGGGCGAACTGGATCCTGGAAATCCTTCCCGAGGGTGGCACTGTCCTCATGTTGAGCGGACCTCCCGGCAACAGCCAGGGGGTTGGCGAAGCAGAAGGGCTGCATGAGATCCTCGATCCGACCGGCCTGTACACATTCATCGGAGAGCAGCCCTTCGAGCCCACCGGTTGGGATCCGGCCGTGACCCAGCAGGTGCTGACGGCTGCGATCGCCAGCAACCCGGAGATCGACGTCATCGTGTCCGACTTCGGTCCCTCTCTCGTGGGAGCCCTTCCGGAGTTCGAAAACAGCGGTCGGTCAATTCCGCCCATCGCCACCTCGGACGGCAACCTGCTGGGATGCTTCTGGGAAGAGAAGTCGCCGGACAACCCGGACTTCAAGCTGTTCACTATCCAAACCGGAAACGACCATTCGCGGCTGGCTATCCAATGGGCAGTCGCCCTGGCTAGCGGCGGTGTGACGCCTGCCGCCAGCGAACACCAGCACCTGGTGTTCGAGAACTCCGTGACCGGCGATCCCAACCCGGTGCAGTGCGAGCCCGACCTTCCGGGTGACGTATACCTCTCGGCTGAGATGTCCGGAGAGGATCAGGCCGCCTTGATGGACTAACGATCAACAGGCAACCGACATCGAGTGATGGGGATCCGCGAGACTCGCGGGTCCCCATCACACTATTTTGAGTGAGCGGATGGTCACCCACACGACGTCAGAAGACACCCAGATCGCCGATGAGCCGATGATGGTCCTCTCCGGGATCTTCAAGAGCTACTCGGGCGTGGCTGCTCTGACCGATGTTTCGCTTGAGATCCTGCCGGGCGAGATCCACGCTCTGCTCGGCGAGAACGGGGCTGGCAAGTCGACCTTGATGGGAATCGCGTCAGGGGAAATCGGAGCCGACGCGGGGACCATCACCGTCGCGGGGTCCCTGCAGCTTTCCCTGACGCCGAGGTTAGCCAACTCGCTCGGCATCGCCATCGTCCATCAACATCCCGCGCTCCTGCCCGACATGACCGTCGCCGAGAACATCCGTCTGGCGGTGCCGGCTGAGTATCTCGCGTTCGCTGGCAACGAAGAGGCGTCGATGAGGGCTTTGCTAGACGAGGTGGGCATGAATGTGCACCTGAACGATCGTGCCAACACCCTCAGTATCGCCAACCAGCATCTCTTGGAGGTCGCCAAGGCCCTGGCCGTGTCCCCGAAGCTGCTGATCCTGGACGAGCCGACAGCACCCCTGGGCAAAGAGTCGGTCGATCTTCTCTTCGAACATGTTCGATCCGCGGCTTCAGAGGGGACTGCGGTCGTGTACATCACCCATCGCCTGGCCGAGGTCAGGCTCCTCGCCGATCGAGTGACCGTGCTTCGCGACGGCAAGGTCAGCGGTAGCGCCAAGGTGGACGATGTCTCCGATGATCAGCTGCTCGCCTGGATCGTCGGTCGTCGCCTCGTCGGTTCGACGTTTCCTGACAAGGCATCCGCCGAAGCAGGCGACGAGTACGTGAGAGTTTCTGATCTGAGCGGGCAGGGGTTCTCGCATATTTCGGTCACGGCGAATCGAGGGGAAATCGTCGGAGTGGCCGGCGTGGTCGGAAACGGTCAAAGCCAGCTTCTCGCGGCATTGGCGGGGTTGGTCCCGTTCAAGGGCTCTGTCGACGTCAACGGCACGCCTTACACGTCTAACGCGCTTCGAACCCACGCTGCCTATATGCCGGCCGACCGCCACCGGGAGGGCCTGATGATGAGTCTCTCGGTAAGGGAGAACGCCGCGGTCGGCGCACTTCAGCGTTTCCGACGGGCATCGTTCGTGAGGCGCGACCTTGAGGCCGCCGGAGTGAACGCCGAATTTGACTCGTTGAATGTCAAGACCCCGTCTATCGAGGCGAACGTGGCGTCGCTGTCCGGCGGCAACCAGCAGAAGGTGGTGATGTCGAGGGCGCTGTTAAAGAAACCCGCCATGTTGGTCGCCGACGAGCCGACCCAGGGTGTCGACGTGGGGGCCCGGGCCGAGATCTACCGCATCATTCGAGAGGTCGCAGCCGGCGGCATTCCTGTAATCGTGGCGTCCTCGGACGCACATGAGCTCGAGGGTCTGTGCGACCGGGTGATCGTGATGTCACGAGGGCAGAGCGTCGTCGAGCTGACCGGAGATGCCGTCACCGAGGAGCGGATTGTCCGCGCTGCCGTCAGCGCAACCATGCAGCAGGACGATCAAGACGGCCCGGTATCGAAGGCCAGATCCTCAACATGGGGACGCTTCCTCCAGGGTGATTATGCCCCTGTTCTCATACTCGCCGTCGTAATCGTCGGGCTCGGTGCATACATCTACTCGACAAACGACAGATACGTCAGTGCATTCAACATCACATCCGTCCTGATGCTCGTTTCGGCGCTCGGGTTCATTGCGATCGGTCAAACGGTCGCCCTCATGGTGGCGGGAATCGATTTATCGGTGGGGCCTCTGGCGGGATTGCTAGTAGTCGTAGCGTCCTTCTTTCTCGTCGACGAGCGGTCATTTGGAGTCATGGCGCTCGGTTTTCTCTTGATGCTGATCGTCGCCATGGTCATCGGAAGCATTAACGGTGTTCTGATTCGATATGGACGCTTCACGCCAGTCGCGGCAACCCTGGCGATGTACATCGCGCTCGGCGGACTGAGCTTCGTTCTGCGCGATCGGCCGGGGGGCTTCATGAGCTCCAAAGTCACGGGTCCGATAATGGCAAGACTGGGGCCCGTGCCATGGGCGTTTATCGTGCTCGCCTCGGCAGCCATCTTGATGGAGCTGGCTCTACGGAAGACCGAGTGGGGCCGGCGGCTGCGGGCGATAGGGTCAAAAGAGGACTCCGCTCGACGCCTGGGCATCAACGTCAATCGCGCCGCGGTAGCAGCTTACGTGACGACATCGTTCTTCGTGTTTCTCGGGGCAGTTGTGCTTTTGGCTCAGCTGGGGGTCGGCGATCCCGCCCAGGGGGTGGGGTACACCCTGAGCAGTGTTACCGCCGTGGTCCTGGGAGGTACCAGTCTCCTCGGCGGCCGCGGGACCTTCATCGGCACTCTGTTCGGTTCGTTTCTGATCGTCCAGGTTCAGAACGCAACAGTCTTCCTCGGTCTCAATCAGACGTGGCAGTACTTCTTCCAGGGCGCGCTCATCATGGCGGCGGCGATCATCTACAGCCAGGTCCGCGGTCTCCGACGTGTTTTGTGATCCCAAGCGGTGGAAAGAGAAAAGGGGATGTCCCTAAGCAACAGCGCATGCTCTCAAACGACATGCCGTTCGAGAAAGAGAGACACATGGAACTCAAGGCGGTACATCACGTTGGACTCGTCGTGCGTGACCTGGACAGGTCCATTTACTTCTACCACGATGTCCTCGGGCTCCCTTTCGCCAACGAACCGACGCCCTGGTTCTCGGGTCCCCAGCTCGAGAAAGGTGTTGGGGTACCGGGGGGAACCCTTCGACAAGTCGCCCTTTGGGCAGGCCCCGCTTCAATGATGGAGTTGATCGAGTACGGAAATCGGCCTGCAGAAAGCAACAAGCCCATCCCCAACAACCACCTCGGGGCGGCTCACGTGTGCTTCCTAGTGGATGACATTCGGGCTAAGAAGGGCGAACTCGAGAGCAAGGGCGTCGAGTTTTACTCCGACGTCAATGTGGTTGACGAGGGACCTCTCGCCGGTTGGCGGTGGTGCTACTTCAGCGACCCGGACGGCCTGACGTTGGAACTCGTTGAAATCGCCTATTACCTGAAAGAAGAGCGAGAAGCGGCTGCCGCCGAGTATCTCCGTACGCGCCCTGCCCTGAGCGAGATCGAAGTACGGGTGTAATGACTGTCGGGTAGGCATTCCCTCAATCAGGCCTAACGTTCGATTGAGGGGCAATTGAACGAGGCAATCGGTGTCCGTTGATTGGCGCGGGACATCGAGGCTCGAGGTCGAGCTCAATGCGACTCTTGGCCGGCGGGGTTCGCGCCTCCAAGAAAGTCAGCCTTGGATCCAAGCTTGCCGTTCGACACCGTGGTGAAATCGGCATCGTGGGGACCTTGGAGGTCAGAACGAGTGGTGAGCATGTGAGCGGTTGAGTTCCACTCGCATTATCACTGGTGGCTTACCCCCAGAGCAGAATAATTCACCGTTCAGTGTTCAACCCGATGTCAACAAACACAATGGTTATTGGGTGTCCGTTCAGTGTTGCTGCCACAGGGCATTAAAAGGGCTCTTCGGAAATGAGCGGGGTGTAGGGGTGCACGGCATCCAACAGGGGCCCTGCCAATCTGACGGTGTTTCTAAGCCGATCAGATGGGAGGACCCCTGTGGAGACGAACCCTATCCGTATGTGTGAGCTGCTGGTTGGGTTGCCGGCGGTGAACGTGTTGGCAGTTGAGGACCAGCATGGTGAGCCGGTCCGAGTCCACGTCGAGAGTCGCCGATCGAGGCCTACCTGTCGGGCTTGTGGCCAGGGTGCTTGGGTGAAGGAACGGCCAGTGGCGGAGTTGGTGGATCTGCCGGTGTTCGGTCGGCCGGTGCGGTTGGTGTGGCGCAAGCACCGTTGGGAATGCGTCGATCCGGCCTGTCCGATCGGGTCGTGGACCGGCGAGGACCGTCGCATCGGCGCCCCCCGGTTGGGTTTGACCGACCGGGCGGGGCGGTGGGTGACCGAGCAGGTCGGCCGTTGGGGCCGCACCGTCAACGAGGTGGCAGTCGAACTGGGTTGTGACTGGCATACCGTCAATGACACCGTGATCGCCTACGGGCAAGCCCTGGTCGATGACGATCCCGACCGGATCGGGGAAGTGACCGCCCTCGGGTTGGATGAGACCCTGTTCTGCCGCCAAGGACCCTGGCGACGGCAAGCCTGGTCAACGTCGATCGTCGACGTTAGAGCGGGCCGCCTCCTCGACGTGGTGGCGGGCCGTGACAGCATCGAGCCGTCACGGTGGCTCGCCGAGCGCGGAGTCAAATGGCGAGAACGGATCGAATGGGCAACATTGGACCTGTCTGGACCCTACCGGGCGGTGTTCGACACGATGCTTCCCGATGCCATCCAGGTAGCCGACCCTTTTCACGTGGTGCGCCTCGCCAACTCCAAACTAGACGAATGCCGGCGTCGGGTTCAGAACGAGACCTTCGGCCACCGAGGCCGCAAGACCGATCCGCTCTACCGGGCAAGACGTCTCCTCACCAAGGCTGATGAGCGTCTCACCGTCGACGGCCGCACCCGCCTGCTGGGACTGTTAGACGCGGGCGACCCCCATGGTGAAGTGCGTCTGGCCTGGCATGCCAAAGAGGTGATCCGCCAGATCTATGACCACACCAACCCCGACCTGGCCACCGACTTCGTCGAGCGGCTCGGCTCAGATCTCCAAGACCACTCCTGTCCCCCCGAGGTCCGTTCCCTCGGCCGCACCCTGGTCCGGTGGAAAGACCAGATCGCTGCCTGGCACCAAGCCCACGTATCGAACGCGGCTACCGAAGCCGCCAACAATCTCATCAAAAGGGTTAAACGGGTCGCCTTCGGGTTCCACCGATTCCGGAACTACCGGATCCGGGTCCTCCTCTACGCCGGCAAACCCAACTGGGACCTACTCTGCACCCCTACACCCCGCTGAAATCCGAAGTGCCATTAATCAGCGACGGGCGGCTCCCCTCAGTTCGGATCGATGCGAGTAGGCGGGTCCCGACAAGCGCGTTGCTCGAATTCATTGAGCGCCTTCAGGAGACGCATGAACCTGGCCCGGGACAGAGCGTGAGGTGAGTTCGATGCAGGTGGCTGCTGCATCAGACATTCGAAGGAGCGTGCATTGAGCATCCACCCACGAAATACGTCGAAGGGGCGAGTGCACGAAGTTCGTTTGCGCGGGCCTGATGGGCG
>JANMST010000432.1:0-13801 GCA_031389635.1 Acidimicrobiia bacterium
CTTCCCGCTGGCTGCGGGCGATGACGACTGCGAGCGGGTCACCGACGTAGCGAACATGACGGCCGAGCGGGAGGCGGGCAAAGTCGGCGTCTACGTTCCACGGCAGTTGTGGTCTGAGGTCGAGATCGTTTCCTGTGAAGACGTCTTCGACACCGGGCATCGCCCGGACTGCGTCGCGATCGATCGCGGTCACGATCCCGTGGGGCACGTGCGATCGGATGAACGCCGCATGCAGCATTCCCTCCGCGGCGAGGTCACCGGTGAACGACCCCGCCCCGGTTATCAGAGCGGGGTCTTCACGGCGCTTGACCGCATGTCCGAGAATGCTTCCGCCCGCGGTCACCTTCGCCGCCTGTCTAGGTGTGTCTGGCCAGGTCGACGATCAGCCGGGGCAATAGCCAATCAGGTCCATCTGTACGTGCGATCCCGGGACCAGCAAAGGGCCGCCGATCTCGAGGGTCGTAGAGGCGGGCTTGTCGCCGTCGAAATGAGCCGCCCATTCCTCGATCGATTGGGCGAAGTAGGTGAAGTCGTCGTGGAACGCCTGACGGCGAACGATCTGGTCGAGGGATGTCCCGGCCGCCTCGCAGATCTTGGCGACGTTGTCGAGCATCCACCTCATCTCGAGCTTGGGCGGCTGGCCGTAAAACGGAAAGCCGGGGCGGCGCTTGGTGGACTCCTCGAGAGATCCGTTGTGATTGGCCGGTGTCACCGTCGAGAAGAACAGGAACTTTCCAGCCTTCACGGCCTGCGGTTCGTGCCCAAGGCCCGGAGGAGCACCGCTGGCCTCGATGGTCTCGATGTTCAGTTTGGAATCACCGGCGAGCAGCTTGAAAGCCACCTCAACCCTGCTTCCACGCCCACCCAAACCCATGTAGGGAATCACCACTCGCGCCGGCGGGTTCTCCGGGAACCAATGGCGCCACACCTTGTCCATCGCTTCGAACTCGCTGGGATGCCCTAGGTACACGGTCGCCTTCACTGCCCGATCGAGCGAAGTGCCGGCTGCCTCGGCGATGGCGGCCTGCTTTTGAAGCACATAGTCGGTTTGCCGCTCGACATCGGAGTCGTACCAGAAGTTCGGGTTGGCGCGAGCGGCGACTGCGACCCCGCTCGGGTGGCCGTAGTACTCAGCCCGGCCCCAATCACCGACCCAGTCAACCGGAATCTCACCAGCCAGGAACACCCAATCCCCGCGGCGGATGGCCGGCGAGTATCCGGCCAGCGGGGACGGGGTGCCGGCAGGGACGGCGGTGCCGACACTCGGCCCCGGTGTTACCTCCGGGTCCATGCCGATCATGTCGACTTCGAGAATCGTGTTCTTCACGAGAAGACCTTCGCCCCGGATTCCCATCCCGGTAGAAGCTGGGCGCGGCTCGAAGATGAACTCGTTGCGTGTGTTCAGATAAGGCGTTATCGAAATCCGCGGCCAGGTGTTGCCGTCGGCGAACTCCTGCATCGTCGGATACGGCGACGTGAACCACTGGTAGATGCGGACCAGATCGTGGGCAATGTCGATCCCGGCTGCTTTGGCGGTCCTTTGGAGGTTGCTCATGACAAAGCGTGACTGCAGTTCCAGCTGATTGTCGACGTTGGGATTGCGACCGTCACCGCCGGCTCCGGGGGCGAGACCGTCGACAAAGTCGGATGCGAGCTGACCGGCGAAGAAAACCCACCCGCCCGCCTTGATGGCGGGGCTGTACGGCATCAAGGGCTTGGGCTCGTCTCCCCACACGGCTTTGCGGTCACTAGGCATTTGGTGCGGCTCCTTTTGTGCGGCTAGGGCTCTCGGGCGAATCCTCGCTGGCTCCCGGTCGATCGAGAGCCGGCGATTCGAATGGTCAGGACACGGTCACGGTGTCGAGGTAACCGGTTGCTTCACTGATCTCAGTGATGCCTTGCAGATCCGTAGGCAGGGGCCGATCCTTGCGCGCGAAGTATTCGGCGAGGAGGGCCGGTGCATCTACGACGAGTCCAAGGTGGAGCGAGATGATCTGCAAAGCCGCGTTCTCGGCTTCCTCCGAGAACCCGGCCACGACGTCGCGTGGCACGATGACCCGAAAGTCACGATTGGCCGCGTCGAACGCGGTGGATAGAACGCAAGCGTCTGTGAACGTGCCTGTCAGGACCAGGTTGTGGACGTCGAGGTTCTGGAGCAGAAACTCCAGATCGGTAGGAAAGAATCCCGACAGGCGCTTCTTGGTGCGGATGTAGTAGTCGCCTTCGACCTCTTCGGTGATCAGGTCGAGCCACTTGGTGCCTTCCCATGAGTGCTCGTCCATGAGGGTGTTGTCCTCGATGTACAGGTAATAGAGCACTCGCCAGTTGGCCATGCGATTGTGTTTCCGGTTGTTGAGGTCGTCGATTCCTCCGTGTCGCTGCCAATGCTGGACATGGATGATCGGTATCCCGAGCGACCGGCACTCAGCCTGAAATCGATTGTGGGCCGGAACCCGGGCGCGGGCCCGAGGTGCAGGCAAAGTCAGATGCTCATCCGGCCCGATGTGGCCACGATGCATGTCGATTTCGATGACGGCGGTGTCGTCGGGGTCGAGCCACGTGTCGAAGGCCTCCTCGTAGTCGGGGACACCCTGTGGGAGGACCAGCCTGTCGCGGTTCTGCATGTAACAGTAAAGCTCGGTCTTCACAGTTCCTCCCTTCGGGTGTCCCCTTACCTCAGACCGTCAACAGCCGATCGAGGCCGGGTCGATCGCCGATCCCGAACCTTCGGCTCCGATCGGATTGTCACCAGCGGTATCGTCGGGAATGGTGATGGCGCCGGAGCGGACGCTCTCAACTATTCCTTCATACGTGGCCAGATCCTCGTCCGACAACAGGTCTCTGATGTTGTCGTACAAGGGTGCGTTGATCTCGGGGTTGTTGGTGGCGTCGAACTCGAAGAATTCGGCGGCTCCGATTTCGCCGTTGGCAGCTGCCTCGATGATCGACTGCGACGTGAACGTCAGACCATGGATCGCCGAGGTCAAGATGTGGTCGGGGTCGAGCGACTGGCTCTCGTAATAGGACGGGATGACCCACACCTGGCTCGAGGCTTCGTCGGCCGCCTCGATCACTCCGAAAACGGCAGAGTCGGTGGCGGCCAGGATGATGTCGGCACCGCCAGCGATCTCGGACTGAGCGGCAGCCTTGGCGATGCCGGTGTCGGTCCAGGTCTGGATGTATTGCTGGCTAAAGGTGATGTCGGGGTCGACGCATCTGGCGCCGAGCACAAATGCCTCCGGCTGGCGGGTCAGGCCAGGGAACGCAAACCCATTCAACGAAGCGATGTGTCCGGTTGCGGTTACCAGCGCCGAAAGTGCTCCCGCCAGGAAGTTGGCGTTGTGCTGAGCCGGGTCCACCCAGCACAGATTGTCGGCCTGCTCTTCACCCTCGGCAGGGTGATACGGCGCCAGGCAAATGAGGACGTCGGGGAACTGCTGGGCCAGAGTGATGGCCGGCTCGACCATCGCTCCGTGGGCGATCAGGATCATGTTGAATCCCTGAGAGGCAAAGGCCGAGCCCTGTTGCACCACCGCCGCCGGGTCGTTCAACAATTCCACCGACTCGACTTCGATGTTCGGGTTGTTGGCCATGGCCGCCTCGGCTCCGTCGAACCAGGCGTTCGACCACGAGAGGTCGTCAGCAGTACCCGGATAGATCAGGGCAACTCGATATGGCTCTGCGGCAGCCGTGGTTTCCGACGCAGTCGTCTCGGTCGCGGCTGTCGTTGCCGAAGTGGTCTCCGAAGTCGTAGCCGTTGATGCGGTTGTTGTGCTGGCGGTGGAGCCACCACAAGCCGCAACTACCAAAATGAAAACGGTCATCATCGCGATCCGCCGAGGGGTCGACATGGAGCGGGTATTTCGCATTTGGTTCTCCTAGGTAGTGGTGCGCTCTCTTAGAGCGCCACTTGATGGACTTTACTGTTATCAAATCTCGTGATCGGTTGAAAGACGCCATAAACCTTGGACGTCCGCTCCTTCGAAGCGACCCGTCAAGAGGCTTGACCCGCCGCTCGATAGGGAATGCCAAGTGCCGCGGGATACCTCGATCCGGGAGCAAATACCACCGCGAGCACCGTGATGAGATAGGGCAGGGCAACCCAGAACTGACGGGGAATGAACGCGAGAGCGGTGAGTTGTCCGGCGAGGAACTGAAGGGCTTGAGTCAGGCCGAAACCGAATGCGTGGATGAAGATCCAGAGCGGCCGCCATTTCGCCAGCACGACCACACCCAAGGCGATGAAGCCACGTCCGGCCGTCATACCCGGAACGAAACCTCCCGATGTACTCAGCACCAGGGCCGATCCACCCAACGAGGCCACGGCGCATCCTGCAATCACCGCCGGATAGCGGAGGCGGCGGACATGAAGGCCTCCGGACTCCGCCGCCATCGGACGCTCGCCGGCCGATCTGGCATACAACCCGTACCAGGTGTGATTGAGGAGGTAACTGACCCCGAAGGCCATGAGGAACGCCAGGTAGAGCATGAGGTTCTGCTTGGACATAATCTCCCCGACCCAGGGCACCGACTGGATACCGGGAATATCGATCCCGCCCAACGTCTCTCCGTTCTGGCCGGCGATATAGCGAGAGTGCAGAGTCCCGGTGAGGCCGACCGCGAAGATGTTGAACATCAGACCGGTGACGATCTGGTCGGTCCCCCGGCTGACATACAGGTAGGCAAGGATCAGGCCGAACACCAGCCCGGAAGCCACCGCGGCAACGATGCCGAGCAGAGCCTGGCCGCGGGTTATGCCGATGAAGGCGGTAGCGAAAGCTCCGATGAGCATGATTCCCTCCACCCCGACGTTGAGCACGCCCGACTTTTCCGTTATGGCCTCGCCTAGAGCGGCGAGCACGATCGGCACCATCAATTGGATACCGATCACGAAGAAGGCGATGGCTAGTGCTTCAGTGAGCATCGCTTCCTTCCGGATAACGGAACTTGATGACCTTGGCCACCATCAACAGGATCACGAAGGTCGCGATCATCATCTCCCCGACCGCCGGGGAGAGGCCTGCGCCCGCCTGGAGGCTGTTGCTGCCGACCCGGAGAATCGCGAATCCAGCCGCGCTACCAATCGCCCAAAGAGGGTTGAGGCGAGCTACCAGCGCGACCCCAATGCCGACGAATCCAAAGTTGGCTGAGAAGTCCTGTAGCAGCGAGTGATCACGGCCCTGGACGATGAGGGCGCCGGCCAGGCCGGCAAAGGCTCCCGCCAATGAAAAGGCTTGCACCGTGATCCTGGCGGGAAGGATCCCGGCCAAGCGAGCGGTTCTGGCGTTGGCGCCGATGGCCCGAATCGAGAACCCGAGCCTGGTCTTGCGGATGATGAACCAGGCGACCAACGCGGCGGCGATGGCGACGAAGATCCCTATGTCGACGAACCATCCCTCCCAGGGCCTGGGGAGCTCGGCGGTGGGGTGGATGCTTTCCGTGCGTTGCACGAATCCCTCGGGAAAGACCTCGAAAATCACCCATGCGGCGGCGTTGAACGCGACGAAATTGAGCATCAACGTTGTCACGATCTCGCTGGCGTCGAAGCGGGCCTTCAGATAGCCGGGGATCGCGCCATAGAGGGCACCGGCGAGCATCGAGGCCACTATCACGACCGGAATGAGGAGCCAGCTCGGCCAACTTTCCGGTAGGACCAGACCCGAGACGGCTGCGGCGATTGCGCCTATCGTCATCTGGCCTTCGCCACCGACATTCCAGAGCCGGGCGGAGAAGGGAATCGCTGCAGCCAACGCGGTGGCCAGGAGGATTCCGGTGGTGATGATCGTTTGGCTGATATTGAAGGGGTTGCCGACTGATCCCGTGTAGATGGCCTTGCCAACATCGACGGGACTGGCACCAAGCACTCGGACCAGCACCGCCATGGCGACGAAGGTTCCGAGCAAGGCCAGCAGCGTCCTTATCCAGCCAGGAAGCTCTCTTCGTGCTTTGAGATCTCCGACGTCCGGCATTTCGGGAACGGTCGGGCCCGAGGAGGAAGGCCCGGTTGGTGAGATGACACTCATGTCAGCTGCGGAGTCTCCGGCTCCATCTGGCGGCTCTCTCGTGGGGGTCGGTCACGGTACCATCGCGTGTTGAGCCGGGTAAATGGCAATCAAGTCTTATTGAAATACGATCCCGGCAGGAGGAGCCGCCATCAGAACCTCTCCCACCGAAGTGAGGGTGTTCAAGGACAACCCCGAGGCCCGTCCTCTTGCGATCACCGAAGGTCCCGCTCGTGCCTGGGCTGTTGCTTGGCCAGAGGTTGGCGCCCATCTGCGTTCGATGCACCGGATCAGCCTCGAGCCGGGAGGGAGCACTATTGCTCTCTCCCATCCCATGGAAGCGGTCTATTACCTGATCGCCGGATCCGCCGTAGTCGAGGACCTCGAGCAAGGAACCCGAAATGACCTGGTCCAGGGCAGCATGTTCCTGGTCGACCCCGGGACCCCCTACCGGGTGGTGGCGGCGGACACCGCCGCCGAGATCGTTGGGGGGCCTTGCCCACCCGACCCGAGCCTCTACGACCAGATGTAGCAAATGGGAGTCCACGTCTTCCACATCGACCGGCCCGACCTGATGATGCCGATCATCGCCAGGGATGCGCGGCTCGTGGTGTGGCCGGGCCGGGGCTCGCAGGTGGCCAACATGAACTACGTCGACATGCAGCCCGGGGAACGGAACGTGCCACACAACCATGCTGGGTCCGAGGACACTCTCTACGTGATCGACGGTCAGGGAACTGTCGAGGACCTGACCAACAAAGTCGAGATCCCTTTCGAAGCGCCCTGTGTAGTGCACGTGCCGGTGGGTCTCTGGCACGCCGTGTCGGCCAATCGAGGCTCGAGGATCGAGAGCGTCGGAGGCCCGTCGCCGACCGATTGGAACATGATGGTCCGGGTGGGCGCCCTGGAGCGGCTGAAGGTGTGACTGCGGGGGTTGGGCTCGGTATCGCTCAGATAAGTGCTGAGCCGTATGAAGTCGAGCACAACAAGGCGCTCTGTCGCCAAGCGATCCTGGAATGTTTTTCGGCCGGGGCCGATCTGGTCGTTCTCCCTGAGCTGATCGTCCAGGGCTACGTGACCGATCGGGGCAGATTGCTGCCGATCGCCGAAACGATTCCCGGGTCCACGGTGGAGGAATGGACCGGGCTAGCGGCCGCCAGCAATGGCTACGTGGTTGGAGGGCTAGTCGAACGAGACGCCGACCGTCTTTACAACAGTGCCGTCGCAATCGGACCGCAGGGACTGATCGCCCACTATCGAAAAGTGCATCTCTTCGCCGGCGAGAAGCAAACATTCGCGCCCGGGGACCTCGGCTTTCCGACGGCAGCCACACGTTTCGGAACCATCGGTGTCTGCGTCTGTTACGACCTGAGATTCGTAGAAGTCACGCGCATTCTGTCGTTGCGTGGAGCCCAATTGATCTGTGTGCCGACCGCCTGGGTACCGGGTTTCGATCAAACTCGCTGGGACGACTCGGGGATGGCTCCGCAGGCTCGCACGGCCGAGGTCCTGGCCAACCTCAATCAGGTCTACATCGCTTGTGCCTCCCAGGCCGGTCGGCACGGCGGGCAGGAATTTCTCGGGTCGTCGGTGGTGATCGATCCCTACGGTCGAAGGAGCCTCGGACCGATGTCTGGAACTTCCGACCAAGTCGAAACCGTCGTCGTCGATCTCGGCGAAAGCGAGAAATCTCAAGTCCGCGGAACCGGCATAAGTCCCAGGGCCGACCGCAGGCGAGACGTTTACGGAATCAAGGTGGGCGACGAGGTTCTCTGACGGACCGCACCTTTGCGGGCCGGCCACTCCCTAGAGTCTCGCTCAAATCGCTTTGGAGGTACTCAATGCAGATGGTCGATCTCGCTCACACTATGAACATCCACACGCCCGGGTGGGTGGGCTATGCCGGCAACAAGATGTACTACGCCCAGACCCTTCAGACCAACCGCATAGTTGCTCAGCGCATCGAGAGTTCCCTCCATACCGGCACCCACCTCGATGGAGCCATGCACTCGGCCGACGGTGGGGGCGACATGGCTTCGCTCGGTCTCGACTTCCTCGTCAACAAGGGTGCGATCGTGGATATCTCGGACATGGTGGGGGATTGGGACATCATCACCCCCGACATGCTTACTGCCCATGTCGAGATCGAAAAGGGTGACATCCTCATCGTGCACACCGGTTATCACCGCTACTGGGAAGGGAAGCCGCAACAGGACCTGGTCCGCTACTTCACGATGCATCCCGGCGGGAAGAAAGAATTGGTCGACTGGATGCTCGACATGGAGATCAAGTGGTTCGGGATCGATGCCGGTTCGGGTGACCATCCGATGAACACGACGATTCGTCATATGCGGCCTGACCTGACCAAGCAGTTCGAGGAGAAAGTCGGAAAGCCGGTCGATCAGGTCTTCCCCCCATACGAGTACACGCATCGCCTTAGCGGGCGCTTGGTCAAGAACGACCTCTTTCCTTTTCACAACTACGCGATGCAATTCAATCTGTTGCACGCTGAGAATGTTGGAGGTGACATCGAGAAGGTTCTCAACCGCCGGGCCATCATCGGAGCCTTCCCCTGGAAATACGAGGGATTGGAGTCGTGTCCCTGCCGGATCATCGCGTTCTTCGATGTTGGTGACATGAAGGTGTCGGAATTCGCCGAGGCCATCGCCCAGCACACGGCCTGAGCCGATACTTAGGTGGGTCGGACGTCGCTGGAAGATCGCCGTAAGGGCCTGGTCCTGGGCCTGGCGGGCGTAGTCGTTCTCAGCCCGGAATCGCTGTTGATCCGACTGGTTGCCGCTGACCGTTGGACGATCGTGTTCTGGCGTGGTCTATTGCTGGCGTTCGGGTTGCTCGGAGTCTCTCTGATCGGGTCGTTTGCCGGCGTGCTCCGCATGGGAAAAGCGGGGCTCCTGGTCGCAGTGTTGTTCGGCGCTCAGGCCGTGTTGTTCGTCACCTCGATAACGACGACGACGGTAGCGAACACACTGGTGGCACTCAGCGCGGCGCCTTTGTTCGCAGCAATCTACGAAAGAGTCCTGTTTCGCAATCCGCTGAGCCGTCGGATGTGGCTGATCATCGCGATGGCGATGGTCGGGATACTGGTCATGTTCGGAGGAACGATCGGCGGCGGCCGATTGAGCGGGAACCTGGCCGGGCTGGGCGCCGCCGCCGGGTACGGAGGGTGTTCGTCATCATTCGCCACAACCGGAGTGTGAATATGGTGCCGGCAATGGGTTTGGGGGGCTTGCTGGCTGCGCTGCAAGTTTCCTTCTGGGCCGACCCATTGTCCGTGACATCGGCCGATATGGGTTATCTGGCGCTGAGCGGTTTGCTTGTGTTACCGCTGGCGTTCGGTCTTCTCGCCATCGCCCCGCGCTTTGCCCCAGCACCCGAGGTGGGCCTCATAACCCTGCTGGAGACGGTCCTGGGCCCTTTCTGGGTATGGCTGGCTTTGGGCGAGGAGCCTGGGGGAAGTGCAATGGTGGGTGGCTTCATCGTGCTGGCGGCGGTGGCCAGTTCGCTTGGCCCCGTTCAATCTCCGAAGCCGGATCTGGCACCACAAGAGGGCTGAGCAGCCGTGGCTAGACAGCGAGCGCCGTCGTCTGAGACCCTTGAAGCCGTTGTGAAACGCTCCGTGAGTAACACTTTAAGTCTTTGAGTCTTGCTCATCATATGCGGTATATAGTCGGTGGGTCGATAGGAGGATGGCGATTTCGTTAGAACTAGTCAGGTCGAACTCACCGCGGCCCTTGGCCAACTACTCGGAAGCATTCAAGGTCGGGCATTTGGTGTTCGCGGCCGGCCAGCTGGCCTCGGATTTCGTGACGGGAGTGCCGCCGGAGGCGTCGATCAACAAAGGTTTTCCCTTTTACGGATCTGAGATCAAGCAGCAGACACGGTATTGCCTCGACAACTTGACGGCGACCATGGGGGCCGCGGGTTCTTCACTGGAGAACGTCGTCAAGGCTCAGGTCTTCTTGACCGACCTGCGCCATTTCAACGCCTTCGACGAGGTGTGGAGGGAGTACTTTCCTGACAGCCCCCCGGCCCGTACCACGCTGGAGATCCCGATGCTGCTTGGCGCCGGACCCGCCCAGTTGATCGAAATCGATTTGATCGGACACACCAACGACGTCTCGCATGAAGCGATCAAGTCCGAGGCGCCCCAGCCTTTGGCAAACTACACCGAAGCCTTTCGAGTGGGCAACCTGGTCTTCGCCGCGGGCCAGCTCGCCTCCGACTTCAGGACCGGAGTTGCACCGGAGGCCAAGATCCACCCCAACTTCCCCTACTACGGTTCCAACATCAAACTCCAAACCCGGTACATCCTGGAGAACTTCAAAAGGACTTTGGCCACCGCCCGGTCCTCCCTGGCCAATGTGGTCAAAGCGCAGGTGTTCCTCACCGACCTCTATGACTTCAACGGTTTCGACGAGGTGTGGAAGGAGTATTTCCCCCAGAACCCACCCCCGCGGACAACGGTAGGGGTGGCCGGGTTGCTCGGCGCTGGTCCCGATCAATTGATCGAGATCGATCTCATTGCCCACACCGATGACTCCACCCACACCGTGGTCAGATCCAAGGGTCCCAAACCGATCGCCAACTACTCGGAGGCTCTTGTGGTCGACGGTCTGGTCTTCGCCGCCGGCCAGATTGCCTCCGATTACGAGACCGGGGTGCCGCCAGAAGCCAGGATCAATCGCGGATTCCCCTTCTACGGCTCGGAGATCAAACAGCAGACGAGATACATCTTGAAGAATCTGGCCGGTACGTTCGAGGCCGCCGGATCGAGTCTTGGATCGGTTTTCAAGGCCCAGGTCTTCATGACGGACCTGGGCGACTTCAATGGGTTCGACGAGGTGTGGAAGGAGCATTTCACCGGCGCCCCGCCTGCTCGCACGACGGTGGCCACTACAGGCCTCTTGGTCAAGGACACCTTGGTCGAGATAGACCTGATTGGTGCCGTCGATTGACCGGGTTGAAGGTGGACAATGGAAAAGAGAGGAAGCAAATGAAGAAAAGTGTCCTCATCTTGGTGGCGTTGATGACGCTGCCCTACGCCGCGTGCTCGGCCAGTGGCGATGGGAGCGATGATGCTATCAAGCTCGGATTCATGATCGGCGTGACCGGCGACTACGCCGCCTATTACCCACCAAGCGAGGCGGGAGCGTTGATCGCCATCGAGGAAATCAATGAGGCCGGTGGCGTCCTCGGTCGACAGGTGGAGCTTGTCATCGGTGACAATCTCTCGACGGCCGAAGGTGCCGTCCAGGCGTTCAACAAGTTGGTCGACGTCGACAACGTGGTTGCGCTTGCCGGCGTCGAATCAGACGGCGCGGTCGCCAACCTGCAAAGCATCAAGGACCGCAAGATCCCCACTATTTGCCCCGCCTGCGGAACTGACAAACTTGACACTGCGGGAGGCGACTACATATTCCGAATCACCGGGTCGGACTCAGACGGTGGTCTCATCGCCGCGCAATTCGCGCGGGACAATGGCTTCTCCCGAGTAGCAATGTTGGTGCAGAACACCGAGGGGGCGGCCGGGCCCGCCGACATCTTTAAGCGGGTCTTCGCCGAGGGTGCCGGCGGAGAAGTCATCACCGATGTTCGTTTCGAACCTGGACAGTCCTCGTACCAAGCTCAGGTGGATGAGGTGTTTGCGGGTGCTCCCGAAGCGGTCTATCTGGCGGCCGGTTTTGAGGCTGGTGGCATCATCCTGCAGGAGTGGGCCCGTCGTGGCTTGGCAGGCAATTGGTTCTTCTCGCCTGATCTCGTCGTTCCCGAGATCGCGGGCCTCGAGGGGATAAACATCTCCAACGGAGTCGCGCGGGCGGCGATCGCGTCATATGACACGGCCAGTCCGGCATATGCGTCCTATGCCAGCAGGTACCTCGAAAGGACCGGAGATGAACCGTCGTCCGGCCTGTATGACGCCAACCAATACGATCAATACATCATCCTCGCCCTAGCCATCCAAAAAGCGGGAACGACCGACGGCGAGGCGGTCGCTCGCGAGATTGCCGGGATCCTCAACGGTCCCGGGACGGTGGTCTATAGCTACGCAGATGGTCTGGCTGCGATAGAAGCAGGAGAGGAGATCGACTATCACGGAGCCTCGTCGGGCCTTGATGTCAACGAGTTCGGCAACTTAGCCAGCCCGGTGTTTGGAGAGCAGCAGATCATCGACGGCGCATGGACTCAGGTTTCTGAGGTCATCCTCGACGAGTCATTGCGGCCCTGATGTTCAATATCGGAGGGGCGATTGACCGTGCCCCTCCGATATATACCCTGCCTCCATGCAGAACGTCATTTTCGGTCTGATCACGGGCAGCATCCTCGCCTTGTCGGCGGTCGGCTTTTCAATGATCCGTCAGACCGAAGGTTTCATCAATATTGCCCACGGCCAGATGCTGACAATCGGTGCCTTCCTCGGCTTCATCCTGGTGGACTCGGCACACCTCAATATTCTCTTGGCCGGACTGCTGGCGATGGTCATCGTGGGCTTGCTCGGGGTGCTGCTGGCCCGAGTCTTCTTTCAGCCCGTCGCTAGCAACGGCCCACTGGCCCAGCTGTTCACTTCGATCGGGTTGTCCTATCTCCTTTATGGAGGTATTCGCATCGTGTTTGGCGCCAAAGTGCAGTTCTTCCCCAACCTGTTTGGAAGGAGATTCGACCTCGGTGCGACGAACATCACCGTCGGCGAAATCGTCATAATCGGGCTGGCGGGGGTTTCGACTGTCAGTCTGCACCTATTTCTGACGAGGACCCGTCTTGGCAGTTGGATCAGGGCAACGGCTTCGAACACCGAGCTGGCGGTGCTGCGCGGAATTCCCGTTCACCGGGTATCGCGGGCGGTCTGGTTCATCGCTTCGGCATTTGCGGGCCTGGCAGGCGTAATGCTTGGAGTCATCGGCAACGTGAATTCCGAGCTGGGGTGGACCCAAATATTGATGGTCCTGGCTGCGGCGGTTCTGGGGGGCCTGGGAAGCATTTACGGAGTGTTGGCGGCGGGCCTCCTGCTGGGCCTCGTGATGGACCTCAGCGCGTTGGTCATCCCCGGTACCTGGCGGTTGGTGGTCGCCTTCGTCGTCCTGGTGGCGGTTCTTGTGTTGCGTCCGCAGGGATTGCTGAGCCGGGCGGCGAGGACCGAAGCTACGTGACAGGACTGCTGCTGTTCTTCGTCGGGGTCCTCACTCTGGCAGGCATCTACGCCATCCTGGCAATGATCCTCAACCTCGAGGCTGGATGGGCAGGCATGTGGGATCTGGGTCTGGTCGGTTTTATGGCGGTGGGGGCCTACACCTACACGATCCTGACTCAGGAGAAATTCACAGATGTGTTGTTCGCCCCTCAGTTACCAATCGTCGTCGGGTTGTTGGGCGCTGCCGTCGCCGCGGCGTTGTTCGCCCTGATAGTCGGCTTCCCATCATTGCGAGTGCGGGGCGAATACTTCTTGATCACCACGTTGGCTTTTGGCGAGGTCGTCCGCCAGATTGCTGTCAACTGGAAGCCCCTGACCCGGGGCACGATCGGTTTCTCCGAACTAAAGCGGCCGTTCGAGTCCTCGATCCCGGGAACCGGTAATCGGATCGTGCTCCTGGTGATTGTGTGGACTCTGGTCGGGCTGTGTTACCTCTTGATGCGCCGGATCGGACATAGTCCTTTCGGCCGACTCCTGCGCGGTATCCGGGACAACGACCCGGTGGCTCGCTCGTTGGGAAAAGCGACGAATCGGTACCGCATCCAGACCTACGTTTTCGTCGGTTCGCTTTATGGAGTCGCCGCGCCCCTAT
>JANMST010000451.1:0-5790 GCA_031389635.1 Acidimicrobiia bacterium
CTCACCGACCTCACCGGCGATTTCGCCTCAGGGGTTGATTTGGCGGGCCAGATGTTGCGGGCGGTGGGTCGCGTGGTCCCGGCCGCCAATCAACCTGCCCAGCTGACGGCTGTCATGGGCGGTGAGAAGGTCAGTGGACAGGCCCTGATCACCAAGGCCAGAGGTGGCGTCTCGGCCATGGAGGTCGGTCCTGAGGATCTGACCGCCAATCCGGCAGCCCTCGCCGCCATCGCCGCAGCCGACCAGGTGGTTCTGGGACCCGGGAGCCTTTTCACTTCTTTGATGGCTGTCCTTCTGGTGCCGGGCATCGCTCAGGCCTGGGCCTCGTCACCCGCCAGGAAGGTCTTTGTCCTCAACCTGATCGAACAGGATGGGGAGACCCTGGGGATGAGTGGAGTCGATCACCTGGCCGCCCTCTCCAAGATCGCAGTGATCGAGGGGCCGGGGACCGTGGTCTCGCATCGAGGCGATTTTGTGGTCCCGGCCCATCTGACCGCGGTCAACGTATTGGACGACGATGCCCTCGCCTGGGGGTGGCAAGTGGTCGAGGCCGAGCTGATCGACCCGGAGGGCGACTGGCCGGCCCATGAGCCGATGGCCCTCGGTCAGGTGCTCTCAAACGCCTTCTGAGATGAGCTGCCAGGTTCGCTAGGCCTTGAACCACCGATGAAGCCATACGAACCGGTTGCGTTCCGCGAATCCCAAGGCGCTGTAGAGGCGCTGGGCGGCTTTGTTGTCGCCCTGAGTGACCACCGTTACCTGGTCGACTCCTAATTCGGCCATGCGACCCATGGCGGCGCTGACAAGTGCCGATCCCAGGCCCGCCCCCCGTTGAGACTCGGCGACCGCGATCAGTCCGATCACTCCGACGCCGGTCCCGGAGTCCCCAAAGGCGATGTAACCGTTGGGCTCACCGGGTGCGCCCGAAACAAAGACCTCCTGGCTCGGATCCTGGAGGCTGTTTGCGATCCACGTTGCGTAGAGGGCATCAGCCAGGTCGGTGGGGAATGCTTCGTCGGTATAGAAGCGGGTGTTGCGATGGCTTCTCGACGCCAGGTCTTTCAGCGGACCAAGATCGGATTCCCCTGCTTCGCGAATCCTCGTCGCGTCGCCCTTGGGCAGAGGTCGCGATGCCAGATCTATCCCCAGTTCCACCCTCACGTCCACTTTCTTGAAGTCGATTCGTTGGGCGAGGGCGACTTGGGAGTCGTCGGGATCGCTCAACCAGTAGAGACACCTGATACCGGCCGCGTCAGCAGTTCGTAGCGCCTTGGTCAGATCGGGTTCGGAGACCGACGTTGGAAGAAGCCGTGCGATCGAAATGCCGAAGTGGTCGCTGTCCCAGGGAAGGCGGACCCATCCGTCGTTCCCTTCACTGGCATCAGGCTGGGTCATCGGTGGCGGAGGGCGAGTCGGTTTCCCTGTCCTCGAGGTAGGCGGGCCGACCCATCGAACGGACGTGGATCCGGGCGATGTACTCACCGATGAGGCCGAGGGCAAACAACTGAACCCCTCCGAAGAGCACGATGGCCGAAGCTATGAATGTGAAGCCGGGGACGACGGCACCGCCGATTGCCCACCTGATCAGGAGGTAGGCAAGGAGTCCGCCCCCGAACAGCGTGGCGGACATGCCCAGGATGCTGGCGATCTGCAGGGGGAGGATCGAGAAGCCCGTGATCATGTTGAGGGCATGGGCCAAGAGCCGGCGCACCGTGTAGTTGGAGGTGCCTTGAGTTCGCGAGTGGTGGTCGACCTCGATGTAGGTGAACCGGGAGGTGGCCCAGGTGAGCAGCACGTCGATCGAGACGTTGGGAGCACTGAAGTCCTCGAAGCCGTCCCGCAACGACGTGCGGAACGCTCGGAAGGCGCTGAGGTGCCTGGCGTTCTCTGCGCCCATGCCGCCGCTGAGGGCGATCTTGGTCATGGTCGACGCCAGGTTCCGCAGGAGCCCGTGCTGCTGCTTGGTCGGAGCGCCGTAGACGACGTCGGCTTCGGCGAGTTGCTTCAGCAAGCGAGGTATCTCCTCGGGGGGATGTTGGAGGTCGTCGTCGATGGTGACGGTCGTAGCGAATCGGGCTCTGCGCAGGCCACACAACAGGGCATTGTGCTGCCCAAAGTTGCGGGTCAGACGAATGGGAACGATCGACGGCTTACTCTCGGCCACGGCGACGATCTGTTTCCAACTTTCATCACGGCTGCCGTCGTCGACCAGGATGATCTCGAACTTCCGATGTTCATTGGTCAGAACCTGGCTGATCCGGTCGACCAGTTGCGAAATTGTGTCGGCGCTGTTGAAGACAGGGACCACCACCGAGACACCTTCAATGAACATCTTCGCTCCCGTTGCCTGCTTCGGCCACCAAGCTCTCGAGGTACATGGCATAGTCGCTAGCGCCCAGAGCCTTGGCCGTGACCAGGAGGGCCTGGGCATCGATGTACCCCAATCTCCAGGCGATCTCGTCGGGGCTGGCCACCAGGAGCCCCTGCCTCTCCTGAACCGTCTGCACGAAAGACGCCGCCTGGTGGAGGGCCTCGTGGGTGCCGGTGTCGAGCCAGGCAAACCCTCGATGGAGCACCTTCATCTGCAACAGCCCCCGGTCGAGGTACCAGTTGTTCACGGCGGTGATCTCCAACTCGCCCCTTGACGACGGCTCGAACTGGCGGGCGACATCGGCCACGCCGGCCGGGTAGAAGTAAAGCCCCGTCACCGCCAGATGGGAGGGAGGGTTGACGGGCTTCTCCACGATCCGTGCCACCGACCCGTCGGCGGCCAGCTGCACGACTCCGTAGCGTTCGGGATTCTTGACCCGGTAGGTGAAGATCGTCGCATGGTCCCGGCTGTTGTTGGCGTCAGCCAAAACTCCGGTCAGGCCGTGCCCGAAGAAGAGGTTGTCGCCGAGGACGAGGGCAACGGGCGAATCGCCGATGAAGTCGGGGCCGATCAGGAAGGCATCGGCGATTCCCCGCGGCTGGTCCTGAACGGCATAGGAGATTGCCAGACCCCACTGCGACCCTTCACCCAGGAGCTCTTGAAACCGCGGCGTATCGCGCGGCGTCGAGATGATGAGGATCTCCCTGATCCCGGCCAGCATCAGGGTCGTCAGCGGGTAGTAGATCATCGGCTTGTCGTAAACAGGCAGGATCTGCTTGCTCACGGCCACGGTCAGCGGGCTCAACCGGGTTCCGGAACCGCCGGCCAGGATCACACCTTTGCGCGTCAACTGGCCGCCCCCAATCGCTCAGTGCGGTAACCCGACGACAGGATCTGGCGCCACCAGGGTTCGTTGTCGACGTACCACTTCACAACATCGCGCAGGCCGCGGTCGAAGTCGACCAGGGCTCGCCACCCAAGGCGTTGCTCGGCTCGGGTCGGATCGATCGCGTAACGGCGATCGTGGCCGGGGCGGTCGTCCACAAATTCGATTCGCGATCGGTACGAACTCGTTTCGGGGGCTATCTCGTCGAGAATCGAGCAAATTCGTTGGACCAGGTCAAGGTTGGCGATGGCGTTGCGAGCCCCAAACAAGAAGCTCTCGCCGCCCTGCCCTTGGTCCGCTGCTCGGATCAAGCCGTCGACGTGATCGGAGACATGGATCCAGTCACGGACATGTTGGCCGTCTCCGTAGACGGCGATGCTCTCACCGGTCAGGGCCCGGACGACAGTATGCGGGATGAGCTTTTCGGGAAACTGGAATGGGCCGTAGTTGTTCGAGGTGGTGGTCACGATGGTCGGCAACCCGTAAGTGGCGTGCCAGGCCCGCACGAGATGATCGGCCGCGGCTTTGCTGGCCGAGTACGGCGAGCGAGGGTCGTAGCGGGTCTGCTCGGTGAAGAAAGTGCCGGGGGCGGCCGATCCGAAGACCTCGTCGGTGGAGACATGAACGAGGCGAAACCCGTCGGCCCTCGCCGGCTCAAGAGAGCGCCAGTGGCCAAGCGAAGCCTGGAGCAGATTCAGCGTGCCTAAAACGTTGGTGTCGATGAATGGGGCAGGCCCGTCGATCGAGCGGTCGACGTGGGACTCGGCCGCCAGATGAAAGATCACGTCGGGGCTGGAGTTGGCGACCAGTTCATCGACGGCGTCGGCATCGGCCAGGTCAAGTGGATGGAAGTCGAGGCCTGCCGCGATGTGGGTATTGAGCATGGACCGGTTGGCCGAGTAGGTCAGCTTGTCGATGCATACGACGTTCTGGTCGGGCATCGCAAGAAGGCGCGTGATGAGGTCGCCACCGATGAAGCCTGCACCTCCAGTGACCAAGACTGTCCGCCGACGGCTATCCATGGCGCTCCAATGCCGCCAGGAACGCTTCGACGACCCGTTCGGAGCGTTCGACGTCAACGCCGGTGTGGAAAGGGAGCCGCAGGATTCGACGGCTGACGTCATCGGCGACGGGACACCGGGTTGGTGACTCGGTGAATCGGGCGGCGGCCGGGGCGTCGTGCAGCGGGAGATAGTGGAAGGTGGCGACGATCCCTTCTGCTTGCATGTCCGCCGCCACCAGATCTCGGACCGTCTCGGACTCGAGCAGCACGTAGAACAAGTGTCTGACGGGCTCGCAGCCGTCACGGGAACCCGGGAGGTCGAAGCGGCCGGCTTTCGACTCGGGTGCGAGGAGCGTGATGTAGCGGTCGTAGAGGGCCGCTCGCTTAGCGTGGATGTCATCGCGTCGCTCGAGCTGGGCAGTGAGCAACGCCGCCAAAGGCTCGGCGAGGATGAAGGACGACCCGGTGTCTCTCCATGTGTATTTGTCGACCGTGCCCTGCAGGAAGGCCTGGCGGTCGGTTCCCTTGTCCGCCATGACGTGCGCCCTCTTCACGAGGGACGCGTCGTTGATCAGGAGCGCGCCACCTTCTCCGGCCACCAGGTTCTTGGTGGCGTGGAACGACGTTGCCCCAACACGCCCGAAGGTGCCCAGGGGCTTGCCCGCAAATGTTCCGAACAGACCGTGGGCGTTGTCCTCGACCAGCTCTGCTCGTTCGAATCTCTCGAGAGCGGCAAGGACACCGGTCAGGTCGAAGGCCATCCCGCCGTAGTGGACCGGCACGACGGCCCTCACCGAGTCGTCCATCAGCTCCGACAAAGAGACCGGGTCGATCCCCAGCGTTTCTCGCTCGATATCGGCAAACCGCAGCTTGGCCCCGGTGCGAGCGAAGGCGGTCGCGACGCTGGCGAATGTGAACGACGGCAAGACGACGATGTCCCCGGGGCCGACGTCCAGCAGCAGGGCGGCGAGCTCGAGGGCGTCGGTGCCGGAGGTGGTCAGGACGACGTCGCTGCAGCCGAGGGCCGCGGCCAACTGGCTCGAGGCGCGATTGGCGAACGGGCCTCCGCCGGCCAGCCATCCCGACGCAAGGGCCTGTTGGACGTACCTGGTCTCGAGTTCGGTCACATCGGGCTGCGTCTGAGAAATGCGCTCCCGTTTGGGGCGCGTTTGGTCGGTTTCCGACGGTCCCTTGGGGTGGGTCTCAGGAGCAGTCATCGCTGTCGTCTTGTCATCGGAACCCCAAGCATGCCACCAAAGGGGCCATTGTTTGGCTATCCGAACTGGTTGGCGACGCCAAAAGCCTGCAGAAGGACCGAAACGGCAATGGAGATGACCAAGACGACAACTCGAAACCGGTGGCCCTTGACCCAGGACTGGTATGAACAGAACAGGAGGGGGACCGACACAGCGACTGCTTCCAACGGGTATCGATACCCGAAGTAGCCGTCGCCGCCCCTGAAGTCGTGGGTCAGGTTGTGGAGCAGAAAGTAGGCAAGGCCCCCCAGGGCCGCGTCCCTGACCCATGGAG
>JANMST010000009.1:0-2678 GCA_031389635.1 Acidimicrobiia bacterium
CCCTTCACCCGCTCGTAGAGCGTGGTACGTGGTACGTAATACGTGGTACGTGGTACGTGGAGTCACGGGAAGCTTTAGGTTGTGCGTCGACGTTCTACGTTTACGCCAAACCGTCACGAAATCTCGGAATCGGGGATCGACACGTACCACGTACCACGTACCACTTAGAACGTGGATCTGCCCCCGTAGCTCAGAGGACAGAGCAGGAGCCTTCTAAGCTCTTGGTCGGAGGTTCGAATCCTCCCGGGGGTGCCCGCGATTCGAACCGAAATCACGGTGGCCGTAGTTCAGCTCGGTTAGAACGCCAGGTTGTGGCCCTGGAGGTCGGGGGTTCAAGTCCCCTCGGTCACCCAAATAGAAGTTGTGGGTGGTTGGTGTTGTACCGCACCACTCACAACTCGAAACGTCAAGAGAGGCAGCCCCAGTTGAGAACCGAGAGGCCGGAATGACCGAAACTGTCCGCGAGGTCAGCCGCTTTGAGCGGTTGTTGACTGTCGAACTGACCGACGCCGAGATCGACAATGCCAAGGCCGGCGCCGCCCGCAGGCTCGCCAAGGACCTGAAGATTCCCGGCTTCCGTCCCGGCAAGGCACCCCGCCCGGTGGTGGAGGCTGCGATCGGCTCGGGCCGGCTTCGAACCGAGGCCATCGAGGACCTGATCCCGAAGAAGCTCGGCGAGATTCTCACCGAGACCAACCTTGCCCCGGCCGTGACCCCGACCCTCGAGAAGGTCGACGACATCGAGGGCGGTGTCAACGCCGAGGTTCGGGTGACCCTGTGGCCGGAACTCGATGCAGCCCCGGATTACAAGGATCGAGCAGTCGAGGTCGACGCCCCCGAGCTGTCCGAGACCGATCTGGAGGCCAGCCTCGATCGGATGCGTCAGCAGTTCGCCAGCCTAGAAACCGTCGAGCGACCGGCCGAAGATGGCGATTTCGTGTCGATCGACATCAGCGCCTTCGCCGATGGTGTAGCTGTGGAAGAAGCCAACGCCACGGAGCTTCTGTACGAGATGGGCTCGGGAATCATGATCGACGGCATCGACGACCAACTGCGAAGCAAGTCTGCCGGAGAGGAGGCCTCCTTCGACGGTCCTCTTCCAGCCGGATTCGGGGAGCGCGCCGGTGCAACTGTGGGCTACCAGGTCAAGGTCAACGAGGTCAAGGCCAGGGTCCTTCCGAATCTCGACGACGACTGGGTCAACGAAGTCACCGAGTTCGAAACGGTCGAAGAATTGCGTTCCGAACTGGCCGACCGCCTCGCCTTGAGCAAGCGCAGGGCCGTGTTGAGCCAATTCCGCCAGAAGGCCCTTGATCTGCTGGTCGACGAGGCGGAGGTCGATCTCCCCGAGGGCTTGGTGACGACCGAGATGGATGAGTTGTTCCATCGGTTCTCCCACCGACTTGAGGAGAACGAGATCACTATGGCCGACTATTTCGAGGCCACCGGAATCGACCAGGACGTTTTTATCGAAGACCTTCGCCAGCAGGCTGTCCGTTCGATCCGGACCAGGCTGGTCCTGGAGGCCGTCGCCAAGGCAGAAGACATCAAGGTCTCCTCAGAGGAGGTCGCCGCCACGATCGACGCGCTTGCCAGGTCATCGGAGAACGCCAAAGAGGTCTATGACGCCTTCACGAACAGCCCGCGAGCCTTGGCGCTGGCCGGTGATATTCTGAGGAACAAGGCGGTCGAGGCCGTGATCGCTGCGGCGAGGGCCGTTGATATCGAGGGCAACCCGGTAGACCTCTCGATTGATGAAGAGCCTCTGGACTCCCAAGAGAATGGCCAGGAAGTCAACGCAGTTGAAGCTGAGATAGTCGACCCTGGATCCGATGATTACCAGTCACCGGAGGGCCAGGTACCGGAGGGCCAAATGCCGGAAGGCCAAATATTCGAGGCCGAGATCATCGATGAGGAGAGTTGAGATGCAGGATTCGAGTTTCCAGAACTACGTCATCCCCACAGTCTTCGAGCAGACCAGCCGGGGCGAGCGCTACTTCGATATCTACAGCCGCCTCCTCAAAGACCGGATCATCTTCCTGGGGACTCCGATCGACGATACCGTGGCCAACCTGATCATGGCCCAGCTGCTCCATCTCGAGAGCGACGATCCCGACAAGGACGTCTTCCTCTACATCAACTCTCCCGGCGGGTCGATCACGTCGCTGTTCGCCATCTACGACACGATGCAGTACATCAAGCCCGAGGTGAACACCGTGTGCATGGGCATGGCTGCCTCCGCGGCTGCCGTGATCCTGGCCGGTGGCGCCCCTGGCAAGCGCTTCGCTCTGCCCCATGCCCGGATCATGCTCCATCAGCCCCACGGCGGGACTTCGGGACAGGCATCGGACATCGAAATCCAGGCCCGACTGATCGTTCAGATGCGTGAACAGCTCAATCGAATCTTGGCCGAGCACACCGGTCAGACCTACGAAAAAGTCACCACCGATACTGAGCGGGACTATTGGATGATCGCCGAAGATGCAGTCACTTACGGTGTCGTGGATTCAATCCTCACGCGTCGTGAGCTTTCTGCGGTAGCCTCTAGCTAGGAGGGCAACGCAAAGATGGCGAAATTCGGCGACGGGGCAGACCTGCTGAAATGCAGCTTCTGCGGCAAATCTCAAAAGCAGGTCAAGAAACTCATCGCCGGGCCCGGCGTCTACATCTGCGACGAG
>JANMST010000010.1:0-4644 GCA_031389635.1 Acidimicrobiia bacterium
AACGGCGATGACAAGGCCATTGGCGCTCTTCGTGCTCTTGATCTGATCAGCTGACAATCCCCGGTCGAATGCATCGATCCGGGTCTGCATGTTGGTTGCGAAGTCACGCATCAAGATCGCGGTGACGTCACCGATCATGCCTCGGCCGTATTGAGCAGCGGCACCTGACAGTTGCAGATCCTGCTCCACTTCGACCTTGGTACCCGTGGAGGTTGGCACTAGTCGAGCAGTGAGCCCGAGGGCCGCTTGGCCGCGACCTTTCTGGTCGGCACCGGCGGCCTCGATGACGATTGTCTTCGTGGCGTGGTCGCGCTCCGTCACCTTGGCGTGGCCGGCGAACTGCATCTGCACCGGGCCCAGGCGAATGCCGACGTTGCCTGCGAACCGATCAGGGCTGACCTCGTCGGTGAGGGTGGCACCAGGCAGGCAAGCAGCCACCTGGGGAATGTCCTGGCAGAACTCCCAGACCTTGTCGATATGCAAGGGAACTTCGAAGTCACTCTTTATCAGCATGTGGCCCCAAGTCTGTGTCGCGGTTCATGTATTGGGTCGGGTCCTTCTCGAACGCTGCCCGACAGCCCGGACAGCAGAAGTAGTAGGTCTTGCCTTCGTATTCGAAGGGGCGGCTCGACCCGTCGGCTGTGACCGTCATTCCGCACACCAAATCGATGATTGTGGCCGGTCCGGCGGCAGCACCGTGAGTTCCGCCGGCGGGGGAGGCGTCGGTGGCCTGGTGGCCAATCCTGTTTTGTCCAACGGCGATGGCGACGGCGGGCACCGTCGCATCAGCGTCGACTTGGGTGGCGCTGACTAAGGGTCGGGGGTTGAGCGCCCCTTTGCCTTTCAGCAGGACCAACTCGGCCAGCACCGACACGGAAATCTCGGCGTGGGAGGTGTGGCCCAGATCGAGCCCGACCGGCACCCGGACCTGGTCGAGCAGCTCTCTGGAGACACCTCGCTCGGCCAGGTAGCCGAGCACGGCCTTGCCGCGTTTGCTCGAGGCGACGAGACCCACGAAGGCGGGCCGCCCGGCCACAGCTTGTTCGACAGCTTCCTCGTCGCCGTGTCCCTGGGTGGCAATCACAACCACCGATCGGGCGTCGATGTCCGAGGCGGAGAAGTTGGTGGCATCGATCAGGTTTGCCCTCCATCCCAGAGCAGTTGCCAGGTCAACGAGAGTGGTAGCCATTGGAGACTGCCCAACCACAACCATGTGCGGGCTCGGAATCACCGGCTCGATGTAGAGCTGCAAGGCGCCCTCGGACTGACAGGCCATTTGAACGAAAATCATCCCTTCGGGGAAGTCGCCGAACTGGTCGGAAGCGCCAAGCAGAATCAGGCGGGGCTCGCGATCAGCGATTGCCCGCTGCGCCTCGCGAATCACCACCGGCTCAGCGCAGGCTCCGCCGATCCATCCGTGAATCTGGCCGTCTGCCGTGATTATGGCCCGTGCCCCCTGGTGACCCGAAGATGGCGCCTGTCGCCACACCACGGTGGCCAAGGCGAACTCAACGCCCTGACCCGCAAGGTCATTGGCCTTCTCGAGCATCCTCCAACCGTCGACAAATTGACTCATGCTTCGTCGGTTCTCAGCGGAGGCGCGCCGCTTACGTCTCTGCCCGTCTGGATCGCCTGGTAGACACGGTCGGGGAGCAACGGCATGTCGATGTTGCGGACCCCGGTTCCTTTGAGGGCGTCCATCACTGCGTTGACGAAAGCGGCCGGTCCGCCCACAGTGGCGCACTCGCCGACGCCTTTGGCCCCGATCGGATGGTGGGGGCACGGCGTGACAACCTCGTGGAGCTCGAAGCCGGGAGTCTCCCACGCTGTCGGCAACAAGTAGTCCACGAAGTTGGATCCAACGCAGTTGCCTTCATCATCGAAGGTGATGAACTGCATATTTGCCATGGCGAAGGCCTCGGTGAGACCGCCCATGATCTGGCCCTCAACGATCATCGGGTTGATCCGTACCCCGCAGTCGTCTACCGCCACTACCCGGAGCACGTCCCACACCCCGGTCTGGGGGTCGACTTCCACGGTGGCGATATAGCAAGCGAACGGCCAGGTGAGGTTGGGCGGGTCGTAGTAAGCAACGTTCTCCAGGCCCGGCTCCATCCCGTCGGGCATGTTGGAGTAAGCCGCCATAGCGCATTCCTGAATGGTGACGCCTGTATCGGGATGGCTGCGAACGTAGAACCGGCCCAGCTCCCACTCGACGTCCTCTTCCGAGATCTCGAGGAGGTGGGCGGCGATCTTGCGGGCTTTGGCACGGATTTTGCGGGACACCATGGCCACCGCGGCTCCCGCCACCGGGGTGCTCCGCGAGGCGTACGTGCCCATGCCGAACGGGGCAGTGTCGGTGTCACCCTCTTCGACGACGATGTCTTCGGCCGGGATCCCGAGCTCGTGGGCAACGATCTGGGCCCAGGTGGTCTCATGTCCCTGGCCCTGACTCTTGGCGCCGGTGCGCAGGATCGCCTTTCCGGTCATGTGGATCCGCAGCTCGGCCGAATCGAACATCTTGATACCGAGGATGTCGTATTCCCGGCTGTTACCGGCGCCGAGCGGCTCGGTCATGGTGGAGATGCCGATCCCGAGCAGACGGCCGCGCTTGGCGGCCTCCTCCTTCTGCTGGAGGAAGTCCTTGTAACCGATCGCCTCGAGGCCCACGTCTAGGCACTTGCCGTACTGCCCCGAGTCGGTCAGGAATCCCCACGACGTGCGATGAGGAAAGTCGTCGTCACGCACAAAGTTGATTCGACGGAATTCAGCCTGGTCCATCCCAAGGTCGTCGGCGGCGGCCTGGACCATTCGCTCCTGGAAGTACATCGCCTCGGTGACCCGGAACGAGCATCGGTAGGCGACGCCGCCGGGCGCCTTATTGGTGTACACGCCGCGAGCCTCAAGGTGGGAGGTGGGAATGTCGTAACAGGCGAACGCCGAGTGCATCAGCCCGATCTTGAACTTGGACGGCTGGGCATCTGAGAAGAAGGCTCCGTGGTCGGCCAGAGTTCGCATTCGAACACCCAGAATTCTTCCGTCTTTGCGGAGCGCCAATTCGCCGTGGAGATAGACATCCCTGCCGAAGCCCGTTGAGATCAGATTCCCGGTGCGGTCCTCGATCCACTTCACCGGGCGCTCCAAGAGGATCGAGGCCAGGATCGACGCCACGTATCCGGGATACACGGGCACTTTGTTTCCGAACCCACCGCCTAGGTCGGGCGAGATGATACGGATCATGTGCTCGGGCAACTCGGCCACAAGAGCCACCGCGGCCCGCACGATATGTGGAGCCTGGCTCGTCAGGTAGACGGTGAGCTTGGATGTCGAGCGATTGAAGTCAGCGATCGAGCCGCAAGTCTCCATGGGCGCTGGATGTGATCGGGGATAGTGCAGGTCCATCTTGGAGATGAGGTCGGCCTCAGCAAAGGCACGCTCGGTGCCAGCTCTATCACCGACCTCCCAGTCATACACAACATTGTTGGGCTGGTTTTCCTTGTCATCTCGAATGAGAGGGGCGCCTTCGGCCAACGCCTGCATCGGGTTGACCATCACCGGGAGAGGCTCGTAGTGGACGATGATCGCCTCGCAAGCATCTTTGGCGATGTAGGGATCGTCGGCGATGACGCAGGCGACTTCCTGACCCTGGAAGCGCACCTTGTCGGTCGCCAGCACGGCCTGAGTGTCATAGGAAAGGGTCGGCATCCAGGCCAGGTTGCGGGCGGCCATGGTCTCACCGGTCATCACCATTCGGACACCGGGCATGGCCCATGCCTTAGACGTGTCGATCGATGTGATTCGAGCGTGGGCCAAGGGGCTGCGCAGGATCTCCATGTGCAACATCCCGGGCAGCACAATGTCGTCGATGTAGTTCCCTTTGCCCCGGATGAAACGGTTGTCCTCGACCCGTTGCCTGCTGGCTCCCATCCCGCCGATCTTGACCTCGTCGACCGCCGTCACCTGAGTACCTCCGCTGGCTGCATCTCACTGATCCTGGAGTTTGTTGGCGGCCCACATGACCGCTTTGACGATGTTCTGATATCCGGTGCAGCGGCACAGGTTGCCGCTCAGCGCCCAACGGATCTCGTCCTCAGTCGGGTTCGAGGTCTGGTCGAGTAAAGCCTTGGCCGTCATCATCATCCCGGGAGTGCAGAACCCGCACTGGAGCCCATGCTCCACCTTGAATCCCTCCTGGATTGCGTGGAGTTCGCTGGGACCCGCCAGGCCTTCGACGGTCATCACATCGTGGCCGTCGGCCTGGACCGCGAACATCGTGCAGCTTTTGACAGGCTGGCCATCAAAGAGGACGGTGCACGCCCCGCAGTTGGTCGTGTCGCAGCCGGTGTGGGTTCCCGTGAGCATGAACCCTTGACGAAGAAGGTGGGCCAGAAGAAGTCGGGGTTCGACCACCGCCGACCGGCTCTCGCCGTTGACCCGGATCGTGACTTTTCGTACCGGGACGTCGTCTCCGGGCTCGGGGGGAAGGACTTCGAACAGGCTGCTCATGTCAGGCCGCTTCCTCTCCCGATCGCAAGAGTCTGGTCAGGATCCGGCTGGTGAAGACGCGTACCACCTGGCGCTTATAGGAGGCGCTGCCCCGGTGGTCGGTGCGGGGCTGAGCGGCCTG
Organism: Acidimicrobiia bacterium; assembly: GCA_031389635.1. Taxonomy (GTDB): domain Bacteria; phylum Actinomycetota; class Acidimicrobiia; order Spongiisociales; family ZC4RG35; genus DATEEG01. The sequence continues at coordinate 4,628 of JANMST010000010.1, forward strand.
GGCGGCCAGTTCGGCCG
>JANMST010000061.1:0-2632 GCA_031389635.1 Acidimicrobiia bacterium
CGATCGACGAGATGAGCTGGGCAAGGGAGTCACCGGTGCCCAGGTGACGGTGAAGCAAATCGATGAAAGGTGCGTAACCGATATTGCTGGTCATCTCCAGGCATCGACCCTCGACCCACAACGCACCTGTGGTCAAAACCGACTTATGGAACTCGGAGGCCAGACGGGTCTTACCCACCCCGGCCGGACCGACCAGAGCCACCGTCCGACCCGGAGCTTCAAGCGCTCGTCGCAAGCCCCCGAGCTCATTGTCCCGGCCCACCAAATCCGCCTGCAGGCCCTCGATGCCTCGCACCTTCTCCGGCTCATCAAGGAGCCTTTCTGCTCGGAAGGCGATGACTGGGTCGGAGATGCCCTTGATGGGTACGGTCAGACGGGTGAGCTCGAACGACGCTCGGGCGTGGGTGAAGGTCGACTCTCCCACCAGCACCTGTCCGGGGGCCGCCGCCCCCTGGAGGCGAGCCGCGAGATTTACTGTTGCGCCCATTACCGTCAACTCTTCGTGGAGGGACGATCCCACCGGTCCGAAATAGACCCGGCCGGTGTTGATCCCGACAGTGACCTCGAGTTCTAGTTCGGACGCCCGCTCATTCAGCGCCAGGGCAGCCCTTATCGCCCTGACGGGATCATCCTCGTGAATCGCCGGCACGCCAAAAACGGCTAGAACCCCATCCCCAAGGAAGCGATCGATGCGACCCCCATACCGCATCATCAGCTCGACCATCGTCTCGAGAAGAGGATTGACCAGCTCAGTGGCCTCCTCGGCACTGAGTCCGCCCGTGCGGCGGACCGACTCGCTCATGTCGGCAAACACCACGGTGACCAGTCGCTCCTCCCCGCGGAGCGTTGACATCACCTCGTCTCTCACGTCCGCGGCTATAACCGCGGCGCCCGTGACAGCGAGCGCGGACCCGCAGTGGGGGCAGAATCGAGCGTCCGTCGGAGCTTGACGCCCACAGGCCTGACATTGATTCACGACTCCGGAGGCTACCGAGCTACGGACAGCGTGGTCGGAGCGAGTTGCGCCTACATCGCTCGTGGCTGCGCAGGGGTCGCACCGTGGGACCCAGCCATCGAGCTATGTCGGTCGGCGGGTCAACGGAGTGTCCAAAATATGGGCGCTCGGATAGGTCCGAAGGCACATCGCTGGGGGACTTGAGGGGAGCCGCGTCAGGTGCGGAGCGGTCCTCGTTCGGTGCGCGGACCCTCAAACTCTTGTCCGCGGTTTGTCCGCGGAGGATTGCAGAAGAACCCGAATCACCGCGAAACGATGAAACCAATAAGGCCCGACAGTATGCCGGGTTTCCATGAGATGGTGACCCTTCAGGATCGCCGGACATTCCCTTACAAGGAAGAGGTCGGCGGTTCGAGCCCGTCAACGCCCACCGAAATGCCTCGCTACTGCTGGGCTTTCTTCGTTTTCGGTATTCGGACGACAATGTCCTGGTCGCGCTTTGGACGCGAATAGGACGCGATTTGCACTGTGAAGTCCCCGAAGCGATTTGCTCGTCGAGCCTCCCTGCAGCCGCCTCATCCGCACCCTCGCAAAGGTGCCCAGAGACGCCGGGAACGGTGCGGACCGAACCTCACCACCTGGCGCCGTCCGCACCCAATACACCATGCTGGCTTTGACGGTGGTGCTCTGCGGGCTCGGCTTGTCATCCTCGTCGCCGGCTGACCCGGGCAGGTTGGGTTGGGGGCTTGGTTGATCCGGACGCCCCTACCGGGGCTTTAGCATGATTGATGCTCATGGCTTCGTCCGAACCGCGACCGCCTGTTGCCGACCCCGATGTCGAGGCGGTGGCGGTTCTGCTCGGAGAGGGTGCCGGTGCGTTTCTGGCCGCTGCTCTGGAGGCCACGGGTGCCCGACTCCGCTCCTTCACCATTTCCCAGGTGCGATACGTTCCCTCGAAATCGGTGACTGTGCAGTACCAGGTCGACGTGATCTCGGAGAAGGGACGTCCGTCGAAGGTGACGTACGTTGCATCCTCCGGGATCCGGGTACCAGAAGACGTCCCTGTCTTCGCTGCTGATGGGATCCAGTTGGCGTTCTGGGCGTTCCCCAATGATCCTTTCCTGCCCGGTCTTGCTTCGGCGACCGATCCGTCTCGGGTGGGTCGCCTCCTGGAACGGCTTGGCGCCCCGCCGCAAGCCGTACAGCTCCGCACGCGGGCGTATCGGGCAACTCGACGAGCGGTTGTTGAAGTGTCCGGCCGATCGCAACGGATATTCCTCAAGGTCGTGCGGCCGCAGGCAGCAGCGGCGCTGCAGGCGGCACATTCGTTGCTCGCTGCCCACGTTCCGGTCCCCCACAGCTTCGGATGGTCTCAAGAGCTCGGCATCGTTGCGCTCCAGGCGATGTCGGGCCGGACCCTGAGCAAAGGTCTCACCGCCCGAACGCGCCTTCTTCCCAGCGCCGCATCCCTAGTGTCGCTACTCGACCTCTTTCCAGAGCCAACCGCCGAGACGAGAAACGTCCCCGGCCCCCACGAGGTGGCACCGGAGCATGCTCGGCTTCTCAAGGCCGTGGTACCAGAGCTGACCTCGCGGATCGATACCATCGTCGAGCGTCTCGGGGCGGTTACGCCCGAAGAACGATCGGCGGTCCACGGTGACTTCCATTCATCACAGA
>JANMST010000116.1:0-4723 GCA_031389635.1 Acidimicrobiia bacterium
GCCGCTTCTGGCAGGGGGTCGACACCCTTCGTGACAAGGCCCTGCTCGAACAGTTGTGGGCCGGCGGCTCACCGCCGTGGCGAGTCTGGGACTGAAGTAGGAACGAGACCAATCCCACAATGACGTTTCAAGAAAATTAAAACGAATCAGGTCAAAACGAATCAGGAGCGAGGACCCGAGGAATGAATAGGCAGTGCTGGTCGTGCGGAGGTTCTTCGCTGACGCCCATCTTTTCGATCCAGGAGATCGCCCTTTCGAGCTTGATCCTGATGGACTCCGCCGAAGAGGCCAAGTCGTTCCCCCGTGGTGACCTCGAGCTCGTCGTGTGCCGGTCATGCGGATTCATCTACAACAGCCTCTTTCGACCCGAAGCGGTGGACTACACCAAGCCGTACGAAGAAAGCCAGGCCTACTCCCCCCGGTTCCGCGAGTTCGAGGAGGAGCTGGTCGGTCACCTGGTCAATGACTACGATCTGGCCGGGAAGGACATCTTCGAGATCGGATGCGGCAAGGCCTCCTTTCTCGAGACGCTCTGTCGCCAGGCCGGAGCCCGAGGCCTTGGAATCGATCCGAGCTTCGAGCCAGGCCGGGTGGCGACCGACGTCGAGGTGACTGGTCTCCGGGAGTTCTTCGACGCCGACCACACCCATCTGACCGGCGACCTGATCTGCTGCCGCCACACCCTGGAGCACATCCAGCCGGTCGGTGAGTTCATGGCGCTGGTTCGTCGCTCAGCCGAACATCGGCCCGACTCGATCACCTTCTTCGAGATCCCCGACGCTGACCGAATCCTCGATGAGGGAGCCTTCTGGGATGTGTACTACGAGCATTGCACCTACTTCACCCTCCCTTCCCTCTCCAACCTCTTCCGGTCGGCGGGATTCGAGGTCCTGCGACTGCAGCGGGGATACGACGACCAGTACCTGTTGATCGATGCCCGTCTGGGTGCGGTCGATAGATCGGTCGACGAGGCCGAGGTCGCCCGCGTCGTGGCCAAAGCGGAAAAATTCGGTACGACTGCTGACTTTGCCGTCAAGACCTGGCGCGATCTCGTTCTGTCGGCCGAAGCCGATGGGAAGTCGGTGGTCCTCTGGGGTGCGAGCTCGAAAGCCGTCGGCTTCCTTTCTGCCATCGGAGCCGATCACGCCGTCGATGCCGCGGTCGACATCAACCCTTTCAAGCAGGGAAAGTTCCTGCCGGGCTCCGGTCACGCCGTTATCGGGCCGGAGGCTCTCACCGACATCAAGCCCGAGCTCGTCATCGTCATGAACCCCATCTATGTCCCCGAGATCAAGGACATGCTGGGCGACCTGGGCCTGCATCCGGACGTGCGGGCCCTCGGAGTGGATGCCTGATGGTCACCATCAAGGTTTGGGGCGGGGTTGCAGGGTGAAGTTCACACCGGGACCGATCGACGGACTCTGGGTCATCGACCTGGAGCCGTTCGTCGACCATCGCGGGTTCTTTGCGCGGACCTGGTGCCGCAAGGAGTTCGCCGACCACGGAATGGAAGCGGACTGGGAGCAATCGAATCTCCAGTTCAGCCCCAAGCCCGGGACGATGAGGGGCCTCCACTTTCAGAAGGCTCCCCATCAGGAGGTCAAGCTGGTCCGCTGTACGCAGGGGGTCGCATTCGACGTGGCCGCCGACCTTCGACCAGATTCACCCACCTACCTGCATTGGTTCGGCATCGAACTGCGACCTGAGACCCACGCCTCCGTGTGGGTGCCGAAGGGCTGTGCCCACGGTTGGCTGTCGCTCGAGGAGAACACCGAGGTCTTCTATATGACCAGCACCGAATACATCCCTGAGGCCGTCGGTGGGATTCGCTACGACGACCCTGCCTTCGGCATCGAGTGGCCCATCCCGATCGAGATTCTGCCGGCCGGATATGAGACCTGGCCTCTCCACAACCCGGGAGCGTTCGGCGAGGAGGTTGGGGCATGAGGGTGGCGATCCTGGCGGGCGGCATGGGGACTCGTCTGGCCGAGGAGACCGAAATCCGACCCAAGCCGATGGTCGAAGTCGGGGGAAGGCCGATCCTCTGGCACATCATGCGGCACTACGATTTCTACGGCTTCAACGAGTTCGTCGTGGCACTCGGATACAAGGGCGACCAAATCCGCCGCTTCTTCGCCGAATTCCACGCCCACTCGAGCAACCTCAGAGTCGACCTGGCCCGAGGTGTAGCAGAAGCCCACGGCAGCGGCCCAAGAGAGCGCTGGCTGGTCGAATTGATCGAGACCGGACTTCAGACCAACACCAGCGGCCGCGTCAGACGTCTCGCCCCCTACCTCGGCAATGAAACTTTCATGCTGACCTGGGGCGACGGCGTCTCCGACGTCAACCTTGACAAGCTGCTCGACTTTCATCGATCCCATGGCCGTCTGGCCACGGTGACGGCGGTCCATCCCCCCGCCCGATTCGGGCAAATTGAGATCGAGGGTGAGAAGGCCATCGACTTTTCGGATCGGCCGCTTCAGCACGCATGGATCAACGGTGCCTTCTTTGTGCTGGAGCCAGGCATCTTCGACTACATCGACGATGACAACACGCAGTGGGAGAGGGACCCGCTGCAGCGACTGGTAAAGGACCGCCAGCTCATGGCCTACCGGCATGAAGGTTTCTGGCAGTGCATGGACACTATGCGCGACAAGACGCTGCTCGAGAGTCTCTGGCAGTCAGGACGCGCCCAATGGAGGATCTGGGACTGATATGCGTGTACTTGTAACGGGCCACAACGGCTACATCGGATCGGTCATGACCGGCGTCCTGCAACGGGCGGGCTTCGAGGTTGTGGGCCTCGACACCTATCTCTTCGGCGAATGCACCTTCGGCCCCGATGTCCCCGACATCCCCGCCATCCGCAAAGACGTCAGGGACGTCGAAGTCGCCGATCTCGAAGGCTTCGACGCCGTGTGCCACCTCGCCGGAATCTCCAACGATCCGGTCGGTGATCTGATCGCCGACGTCACCTACGAGATCAACCACCTTGCCTCGGTCCGATTGGCCAGGATCGCCAAGGAAGCCGGAGTCTCCCGCTTCGTCTTTTCCTCCTCGTGTTCGATCTACGGCGCCTCACCGAGCGGTGTTGTCGACGAGGAGTCACCGGTCAACCCGGTCACCCCTTATGGATGGTCGAAGGTCAAGGTCGAGGAGGACGTCACTAAGCTCGCCGACGACAACTTCAGCCCGACCTACTTGCGGAACGCAACTGCGTACGGCGTCTCACCCCGCCTGCGGGCCGACCTCGTGATCAACAACCTGGTGGGTTACGCCATCCTACAAGGAACCGTCTTGATGAAGTCGGACGGATCACCGTGGCGGCCGCTAGTTCATATTGAGGACATTTCCCGTGCATTCGCGGCAGTTCTCCAGGCCCCTCGCGAGGTCGTCCATAATCAGGTGCTGAACGTCGCCAAGAAGGGCGAGGCCTACCAAATCCGCGACGTCGCCAAGATCGTGGAGCAAGCCGTCCCCGGTTCCAAGATCCAGCTGGCCGAGCACGCCGGTCCTGACATCAGGGACTACCGGGTGGATGCCAGCAAGATCGCCGAGCTCGTTCCCGAGTTCCAGCCACAGTGGACGGTTCCGGAAGGTGTCGATGAGCTCTACCGGGCATATACGGAGTACGGGACTCCCGAAACGGACTTTCTCGGCAGCCTGCTCCGGATCAGGTGGCTGCTCGATGCCCAGGCGGCCGGGCGGGTGACCCACGACCTCCGCTGGGTCGAAAAGCCCGGAACCTGAGTAGTTGAGGGGGATCTATTTGTGAGTCTCGTAGTCATCACCGGGGCCGGGGGCCTGATCGGATCTCAGGCAGCCCGCCGGTTCCACGAGCTCGGGTTCGATGTCTGGGGGATCGACAACGACCTGCGGGCCAAGTTCTTCGGTGACGAGGCCTCGACCAGATGGATGCAGGATGACCTGCAACGCACCCTTACCCGATACCGGCACCACGATGTCGACATCAGGGATGAAGGCGCCATGAACGAGATCTTCCGAAGCGGAGGCGCCAGCATCACGGCGGTCATCCACGCCGCGGCTCAGCCGTCGCACGACTGGGCAGCGCGTGACCCGGTGATGGACTTCACCGTCAATGCCAACGGCACCCTCGCTCTCCTCGAAGCCACTCGGCGGCACTCGCCGGAAGCGGCCTTCGTCTTCACCTCCACCAACAAGGTCTACGGCGACACACCCAACGCTCTCCCGCTATTCGAAACCGAAAGCAGGTACGAGCTTCCCTCCGACCACCGCTATCACCGTGGCATCGACGAGTCGATGTCGATCGACTCCAGCACCCACTCGCTGTTCGGGGTCTCCAAGGCCTCGGCCGACCTCCTCGTGCAGGAATACGGTCGCTACTTCGGAATGCAGACGGCTTGCTTTAGAGGAGGCTGCCTGACCGGCCCCGGACATTCGGGCGCCGAACTCCACGGGTTCCTGGCCTATCTGATGAAGTGCACGGCGACGGGACGCCCCTACACCGTCTTCGGATATGGCGGCAAGCAGGTTCGCGACAACATTCACAGCGCCGACCTGGTTTCGGCCTTCGAGCACTTCGTGCGCAAGCCCGGCTCGGCGGCCGTCTACAACATCGGCGGCGGTCGTTCGGCCAACTGCTCGATGATCGAGGCGATCGAGATGTGCGAGAAGGTCGCCAACCGAAGCCTTGACTGGACTTACAGCGAGACCAACCGGATCGGCGACCACATGTGGTGGG
>JANMST010000138.1:0-3082 GCA_031389635.1 Acidimicrobiia bacterium
GGCCCAGCAGGATGCCAGCCATGATCTCGCCGATGACACGGGGCTGACCGATACGTTTAAAGGCGGTACCGATAAGGCGGGCGGCGAGGATCACAACCGCGACCCCGAGCAGAATCCGCGACAACAACGCCCCACCGCGCAACTGCCCGGACCCAGCCTCGGAACCCCCCTCAGCATCAACTGCGGCTATCGACACCGCAAGCCTCGTCGACCCGACCGTCACTTCGCCGCCTAGACCTTCACCTTCGACAATCCGCCCGGTAAGGACCGCCGGGACCGCTCCGAGCGCCGAGTCCTTCCCGCATTCGCCCGTCAAAGCTATTGCACCTGTTTCGCGACCTACCTCACCGCTGAAAAGTTCCGATCCGACATCGCGGACGTTGGAGCCGGAGACGAGCGAATGGACCGCGACGAAGATGCCTGACTGGACGAAGGCGACACGGTCGCCGAGACATCCCTGGCCCCCTCCGGCGACATCACCGACAGCCGGAGCCTGCGGGGCCGCCACTATCTGATTACCGGCCGGGAGAGTGAATGCCAGGCCCAAACCCAGTATCACGAAAATGCTGCTGTAAGCAGCTAGAGCAATCCTGCGGCGATACCTACTCGGGCTCATGCGACCCGTGTCCGTGATCCAGGCACCAAGCCATCAAGGTATTTCCTTCCTCTGACGCCTACGGAGTTAGCTGACGGGCTCGGGCTGGAAGTCGCCCTACCAGGCCTATCGGCCAGGATTCGCCCCGGGGATTGGTTCCCCCGCCCCGGCGCAAGCCGAGCTCGGCGGTAGGCTGTGAGAATAGCGAGTCCCAGCCCACGACCCGATGGCTCCCTCCCATCTCGTCTTAAGTGATGCCTAGAAATGGGCCGTTGTCCTGGCTTCGTCACTCAAACGTATTCATCCGGTCCCTGGCTCGATAGGTCAAGAGACAACCAATGTTCTGGAGTCAACCGCGGGTCCACCCCTCGCCGATCGCAACACAGTCGATGGTCCTACGGCGTCTGTCACTACGCCTCACCTGAGAGTCGAGCGATCACCCGGTCGACAAGCGCCCGAGCTCACCGCCAGATTCAAGTTCTACGTGCTCGGTGACCACCTCGCGCCACCTGGCGCAAGGAGCACCAGGTCTGCCCAACCTACCGCGTACAGGACCAACTCCGCCCTGGCCGCGGCACCGCGCTGCATCGACGACGCCAGGTCGTACCAGTCGCCGAGAGCAACGAAACCTAGACCGTCAGCAACACTGACCGCTGGGTAACGCTTCTTTGTCGTTTGTTTAGGTGTCCACCCGCAAGGTCGGGGCCCCCTAAACGGGCACCTTCGACTGGTGTGCAGCCAGGAGAATCCCAGCAATCAACGAACCCCCACGGCGATGACCTGGGGTTCATGAGCCTCGGAGGGCGACTCAACCATAACCCCACGCGGCTTTCCCACAGGTGGGTACCCGATGATGGCGTGACAAGTTAGTGGTGCGTCTGCGAAAGAGCAGGATTTACTTCGTAGCGAGCCGACCGGCAGGTCCGGTGCGTCCGTCGCCGTCTTCGAGCGACACTCCTCGCTGTGGCGAGTATCGGCAAACGCGCTTTGAGGGCATGCTCCGAGCTGAGGTGATAGGTCCGAGCGTTCTGGGGCGGTCGCGTTTGGAAGCGGGATGCCGCCACCTTGTAGAAATGGCGTCGTGGGGAGGGCGAACGGGTGCCGACCCGGCAACGGCATCGACTGTTTGCGCGCCTCTTGAGACCGTCACATTGGTGCGGCCTGCTGGCAGAATCAGTCGATGTTCGATGATTTGCTCGACGCCAACCGGCATTACCGGACCGAGTTCCACGATTCGGGTGTGGAGGGTGCAGCCGCGAAGGGTCTGGCCGTGCTGACCTGTATCGATTCACGCATCGATCCGCTTGCCATGCTCGGGTTGCGGGCCGGCGACGCGAAGATCATCCGCAACGCGGGGGCAAGGGTGACAGACGACTCGCTGGTGCTCGCCGCGAACCTGCTCGGCGTGACCCGCGTCTGTGTGGTGCAACACACCGACTGTGCCATGGTCGGCTCGACAGACGGCGAGATCCGCGCCCTCATCGGCGCGATGCGCGGTGTCGATGCCACGGCTTGGGACTTTCTGACCAGCACCGATCAGCTGGCGACGTTGCACGACGACATTGGACTCATCGAGTTGTGCCCGCTGTTGCCACCCGACTTCAAGGTCGGTGGCTTCATCTTCGACGTTAACAGTGGTGAACTCGTCCCCGTGGGCCTTTAATAGTCCGTCGCTGAAATATTCTGGCGGGTTAGGGCCCGCAGGATGCCCGTGATGGTGTCGGCCCCGTCGAAGGTGACGCTTTAGAAGTGTCGCGAGTTGGAGCGGATGCCTCGTTCCTCGGTGTTGCCGCATCGGATGGTGGTGCAGGCGCCCGTGTAGTTAACGATGGTGTCGGAGGGGCGACACATGGGCTAACTACACCGCCAGCACCCCTGGCCAAGAAGTACTCGATCGCAGCCTGATCCTATAGCACCCGGTAGCGATGTCTTCTCGATGAGGTCGGATCGGCGGCAGAATGATCGTTAGCTTCGTCGGGCTTTTCGTGCACCGGGAGAGTTCGGGGCATTGAGGCCGAGATGTCGCCCTTCGAGCCTGGTAAGCCCATCCCAACGAGGCAACGATCGCCGGTTGACGCCGGGACTGGGGCCTCGAAAGACGACCGGTGCTCCGACAAAGGGGTATCCGGAAAAAGAGCCCCGGAGTTTCGCAAGCGGGACACTGCCTTTCCGGGCGCCCCCACCACGTGAGCTTGCAGCATCCCTGTCACGTACGATCTGGAGGAGCCACCGCGACGACACGCCTGTCTGTACCTAGATGAAGATGATTTGCGCCCCTTGGGAAAGCTCGATGAAGTCGCCTGCGGAGATGATGCCTTCCACCTTGTCGTAGAGGTCCTTTTCTTCGATGTGCATCAGGTCGGCCGACATTCGGCAGGCCCACAGGTGGCCGCCGGCGTCGGAGATCATCTGCAAGAACTCGGGGACCTCGGGGATGTCGATCCCTTCGATCTGCTTTTTCATCATGTGGGTAGCGAAGGCGGTCAT
>JANMST010000161.1:0-7811 GCA_031389635.1 Acidimicrobiia bacterium
GCCGCTTCGATCGACGAAGGCGACGTCCCGGCGATGGGAACTCCCCGCCGTTCCAATTCCTTGGCAAGGTTCAACGGGGTCTGGCCCCCCAGTTGGACGATCACCGCCACGGGCTGCTCGGCGTCGACGACCGCCATCACATCTTCGATCGTCAGCGGTTCGAAGTAGAGGCGGTTGGAGGTGTCGTAATCGGTCGAAACCGTCTCCGGATTGCAATTGACCATGACGGTCTCGTAACCGGCGTTCTGCAGTGCGAAAGAGGCGTGGACACAGCAGTAGTCGAACTCGATGCCCTGTCCGATTCGATTGGGCCCCGACCCGAGGACCACCACCCGCGGCTTCGAGGCCGGCGGCACCTCGTCTTCATCTTCAAAGGTTCCGTACATGTACGGTGTGTGGGCCTCGAATTCGGCCGCACAGGTGTCGACCGTCTTGAACGTGGTGCGGATGCCGGCTTCCAGTCGGCGACGGCGGACCTCCTCTTCGCTGAGGCCCCAGAGATAGGCGAGTTGGCGATCGGCGAATCCGAGCCGCTTGGCGGCACGCAATTGATCCACTGAGAAGCCGCTGATCTCGAGGTCCTTGCGAATGTCGACAATCTCGGAGATCTGTTCGACGAACCAGGGATCGATCAGGCTCTTGGCCGCCACGGCCTCGACACCAAGCCCCCGCCGCAATGCTTCGCCCACGGCAAAGATCCGATGGGGGGTCGGGACCTCGACGTCGTTCCACAATTCGTCTTCGGACAGAGACATGACCGAGCTCTCACCGGCATCGCCGTTGAGGCCGAAGCGCCCGTTCTCGAGGCTCCTCAGTGCTTTCTGAAGTGCTTCGGGGAAGGTGCGCCCGATCGCCATCGCTTCGCCGACGCTTCGCATCGAAGTTCCCAGGCGATCCGGGGCGCTGGGAAACTTGGCAAAGTCGAAGCGGGGAATCTTGACGACAACGTAGTCGAGGGCCGGCTCGAACGAGGCAGGGGTGGCACCCGTGATGTCGTTGGGAATCTCGTCAAGGGTGTAGCCGACCGCGAGAAGGGCGGCGATCTTGGCAATCGGGAATCCAGTCGCCTTGGAGGCCAATGCCGATGAGCGGGAAACGCGCGGGTTCATCTCGATCACGAGCCGTCGACCGGTTGCCGGATCGACCGCGAACTGCACGTTGGAGCCGCCGGTCTCGACTCCGATGGCTCGAAGCACCTTGATCCCGTCGTCGCGCATGTCCTGGTATTCGCGATCGGACAGGGTCTGAATCGGTGCCACGGTGATGGAGTCACCGGTGTGGACCCCCATCGGATCGAGATTCTCGATCGAGCACACGATGACCGCGTTGTCGTTGCGATCGCGCATCACCTCGAGTTCGAATTCCTTCCACCCGTAGACCGACTCTTCGACCAGGATCTCACCGACCGGCGAGGTGTCGAGGCCTTTCCTGGCGGTCTCGATGAACGACTCGGGATCCTGGGCGATCCCGGTTCCCCCGCCCCCGAGGATGAACGAGGGGCGCACCATCACCGGGAACCCGATCTCCTCGGCGGTCCTGATCGCCTCCACCATCGACCGGGCATAACCGGACCGCGGGACCTCGAGGCCCACCTCTTCCATCACCTGCTTGAAGCGCCCGCGATCTTCGGCGCGCTCAATGGCTTCAACGCCGGCTCCGATCAACTCGACGCCGTAGCGCTCGAGCACCCCGGCCCGATGCAGTTGCATCGTCACGTTGAGGGCGGTCTGGCCACCGATCGTTGGGAGGAGGGCGTCGGGTCTCTCCCGGGCGATGATCTCTTCGACCACCTCGGGCGTGATCGGCTCGATGTAGGTGGCATCGGCGAACTCGGGGTCGGTCATGATGGTCGCCGGGTTGGAGTTGACCAAGACGACTCGGAAACCCTCGCGACGGAGGACCTTGGCTGCCTGCGTCCCGGAATAGTCGAACTCACAGGCCTGCCCGATGATGATCGGCCCGGAGCCGATGAGGAGGATGGAACGGAGATCTGTTCGCTTAGGCACTCGCGCTCCGCCCGTGGTGCGTGGTGCGTGGTGCGTGGTGCGTCGAAAGGCCCATCAACACGACGAACTCGTCGAAGAGGCCGACTGCGTCGCGCGGGCCGGGGGCGGCTTCAGGGTGGTACTGGACCGAGAACGCCGGTATGTCGATACAGGCCATGCCTTCGAGGGTGCCGTCGTTCAGGTTCTGATGGGTCGCCACCGTCGGCCCGAACCTCGTCTCGACTGTGTCGGGCAACAATCCTGGCTGGGCAAGACCGGAGCGCTCGGGCCGGGGTCGGTCGGTCAAGGACCAGAGGTCCACCGCGAACCCGTGGTTCTGGCTGGTGATCGACACCTTCCCGTCGCTGAGACGCCTAACCGGGTGGTTGCCACCGTGATGACCGAAGGGAAGCTTGTAGGTCGTTGCCCCAACGGCTAACCCGAGTACCTGGTGGCCGAGACAAATACCGAACACCGGAACCTTGCCTAAAAGGCCCGCCAGCGTTTCCGTAGTCGTCACCAATGGTTCAGGATCGCCAGGCCCGTTAGAGACGAACACGCCGTCCGGGTGAAGGGCAAGGATGTCGCTTGCTGAAGTGGCGGCCGGGACCACCTCCACGTCCAGGCCCCGGGCGGCGAGTTGGCGGGTGATGTCCTTCTTCATCCCGAGGTCGATTGCCACCACCGATCCGATCCGGTTAGCCGTGGCTGCGACCTCGTAGCGCTCCCGGGTCGAGACCATGGTGGCCAGCTCCTGGCCTTCCATACGGGGAGCCGCCGCAGCGATCCGGGCAAGCTCAAACTCGTCGATGTCTCCGCCGAGTGCGACCGGCATGGCGCCACGGTCCCGGACGTGACGCGTCAGCCGGCGGGTATCGACCTCGGAGAGCGCCACCAGCCCGTGGCGATGGAGCAGCGACGCAAACGACCCTTCAGCTCGCCAGTTGGAATGACGGTTCGACAGGCTCCTGACCACAAGCCCGGAGGCGGCCGGCTTGGCAGATTGATCGTCGTAGTCGTTGACGCCATAGTTGCCGATGTGCGATGAGGTCATCACCACGACCTGGCCGGCGTAGGAAGGATCGGTGAGCACCTCCTGGTATCCGGTCATGGCAGTGTTGAAGACCAGCTCGCCGGTGGCTACCCCGTCGACGCCAACGGAGGACCCGCGAAAGACAGCGCCGTCGGCCGTGACGAGAAGCCCCTTCATGCCAAGAGACGTCATGATTGCTGGGCCGTGACTTGTGATTGGTAGGTCATGCGTCCCTCGAAGATCGTCGCTATGACGCGGCCACGCAACTCCATGCCGAGGAACGGCGAGTTCTGGGCCTTGGAGGCGAAGGCGGTCGGCGTCCAGATGGTGCCAGGGTCAAAGATCACCAGGTTGGCCGGGCAACCTTCGGCCACGGGTTGACCCTGGCTCTCGAACCCCCCGATGCGGGCCGGGTTGGCCGACATTCGGGCGAAGAAGTCGCCAGCCTGCATGCCTACGGCGGTGTTGACGGCCGCGGCTGCCGTCTCCAGCCCGATCACTCCTCTCGGCGCCTCCTCGAAAGGGACCTCGGTCTCTAAAGCGGAGTGGGGAGCATGAACAGTGGCGACCGCGTCGATCAGGCCCTCGACCAGAGCCACTCGCAGGGCGTCGATGTCGGCTGATGTGCGAAGAGGCGGATACATCTTGAAGGCCGGATCCATCGACAGAACCTGAGCGTGGTCAAAGACGAGGTGATGCGGGGTTACCTCTGCCGTGACTTTCAAGGCCTCTGACCGCGCCTGGCGGAGGAGCGGCACAGTGCCGGCCGAAGACACATGCTGAACGTGGTACCGCACACCCGTCAGGCGGGCCAGGGCAATGTCGCGGGCAACCACCACTTCTTCGGCAACGGAAGGCGATCCCCGCATCCCCAGCCGGGAAGAAACCGAGCCCTCGTGCATATGCCCTCCGCGCGACAATCCGCGATCTTCGGCGTGTTGTGCGATAACGCCACCCCGCTCGGCCACGTATTCCATCGCCAGTCGCAGCAGCCCGGCGTCTTCGACCGATGAGCCATCGTCAGTGAAGATCCGAACTCCGGCAGACCACATCTCATCGAGATGGGAAAGGGTCTCACCCGAACGGCCCATCGTGATGGCTCCCGCCGGCACGACTTCGCAGAGTCCGACCTGGCGACCGCGGTCGGTGATGTACCGAGCCCGATGACCGGCGTCGATGACCGGATCAGTGTTGGGCATTGTCACCACCGCGGTGTGCCCGCCGGCGGCGGCCGCTCGCGAACCGCTGGCGATATCTTCCTTCCACTCCTGACCGGGCTCCCGGAAATGAACATGGAGATCGACGAAGCCCGGACCGACCCAGGCCCCGAAGGCATCGATGGTCTCGTCGCCGTCGAATGTTCCACCCAGTGCCTCGACGCGGCCGTCGGAGACCAGGAGATCGGTTTCAACGAGGCCATCTGACGTCAGGACAAGGCCGTTGCGGATAGCGATCGAGGTCATTGGCGTACCTCCTGACTCTCCGCCGAGAGCAATCGGAACAGGACGGCCATTCGAGTCGCAACGCCGTTGGTGACCTGGTCAAGGATCAAAGACCGCGGGTGATCGGCGACGTCGGGGGAGATCTCGACGCCGCGGTTCATAGGCCCGGGGTGCATCACCACTCCCTCTGGCGGAAGCGCCTCGAGCCGCCGACGATCGATTCCGTACCGTTCGACGTACTCGTGCAGTGAGGGGAACACCGGCCCGCTTCCACGTTCGAGTTGGATGCGCAGCAAGTAGACGACGTCGAGTTCAGGAAGGACGTCGTCGAGGGAATGCGAAACGGTCACGGGAAACTCGCTGAGATCGAGAGGAAGCAGTGTGGGGGGTGCGATCAGGGTCACAACCGCTCCGAGAGCGGTGAAAGCGTCGATGTTGGAACGGGCCACCCGCGAGTTGCGGATGTCGCCGACGATGCCGATCCGAAGGTTCTCGAGCTTGCCGAAACGGCGCCGGATTGTGAGGCAGTCGAGCAGCGCCTGAGTCGGGTGCTGATGGGCGCCGTCGCCGGCGTTGATCACAGGGCAATCGACCCAGGAAGCGACCCGGGCGGCAGCGCCGGTGGCCTCGTGGCGAACGACCAGAAGGTCGGCACCCATTGCCCTCACTGTCAGGGCCGTGTCTTTGAGGCTTTCACCCTTGGTCACAGAGGAAGTTCCGGGAGCGAAGGTCATCACATCGGCGGATAGAGCCTTGGCCGCCCGTTCGAACGACAGCCTGGTCCGGGTCGAGGCCTCGAAGAACAGCGTCGCCACCGTTACCCCGCGCAATGTCGGGACCTTGGGTATGTCGCGGCCGAGCACCTCGCCAAACTGATCGGCCAAATCCAGCAGGTCTTCGATCTCGCTGCGATCGAGGTCGGATATCGAAAGCAGATGCTTCAACCTCCCCTCCTTTCGATCCAGACGCCTTGCTCGTCGTCGATCCCTTCGACCCTGACGGTGACGCGTTCTTCGAGGGAGGTCGGGACGTTCTTGCCCACGTAATCGGCCCTAATCGGGAGCTGGCGGTGGCCCCGATCGATCAGAACCGCCAGTTCGACCGCCGATGGTCGTCCGAGGTCGGAGATGGCGTCGAGGCTGGCCCGAATCGTGCGGCCGGTGAAGAGGACGTCGTCGACGAGGATCACAGTCCGATCGGTCAGGTCGACCGGCATCAGAGTTCTCCCGAGACGAGCGGTGGGGCGATGACCGATGTCGTCGCGATAGAGACCAATGTCGAGCTCGCCCACCGGAACCTTGGCCTTCTCGAACTCCGCGATCGCCTCTGCGATGTCCTCGGCGAGAGGTAGACCCCGCGTATGAATACCGACCAGAACCAGGTTGCCAACGCCCTTGAAGTTTGGGCCCTTATGGCGCTCGGAGATCTCGTGGGCGATGCGCCGGACAGCTCGCCGGACGTCCGCCCCTTCCATGACTTGGGGCATCAACTCTCCTTCCCGGCCTCGCTGGACCGGACTTAAAGGTCGAAGTCCGACGATAGCAGGGTCGCGTCCGTCTCAGCGAAGGCGATGAAGGACCGCCGACTCGACGTCGTAAACGCCTCCGGTGATCTGATCGCGGTGAGGCAGGTAACGACAGATCTGAGCCGCCAGAACCGACGCCCGAACCCGGGCTTCGAGGTCGGTGAACCCACCGAATTCAAACGGGATCCTCTGGCCCATCTCGGCCTCGGCGGCAGCTCGTTCTCTCTTGTCATCCACTTCGGCGAGGCCGCAATCGGTGTGCATGAAGATCAGCACCTCCCGGGTCCCGAGCATCCGTTGAGAGATGAGAAGCGACCGCAGAACGTCCTCGGTCACGATCCCACCGGCGTTCCTGATCATGTGGAGGTCCCCGAGCCCCATCGCCAGAATCCGCAACGGATCGATCCGCCCATCCATACAAGTAACCACGGCCAACCTCTTGTTGGGCCGCGGCGACGAAGCGAAGAGAGAATTCTTAGCCCGCCGAACCAATTCTTCGCTGGCAGTCATTGCACGACGACCTTATCGGTGGATGCAAACTGAAGGAGAAAGAGTCAGCGAAGGAGACTTCTCTCCGGCGAAGGAGGACTTTGGCTCGTGAGCTGGGGCTCTGGGGTGCTGTCCCCCCGCTTGCGGGGGGATCGATCGAAGCGGAGCGAGGTCGAGGGGGGTGCGCGAACCCAGCACGCAGCCCAACCCGAAAACCGCCGCCGGCACGTCTCGAAAACTCTTCGAATATCCTTCGAATCGCCAGCTCCGACAACGGTTTCTGTCACACCGAGCCTTCATACTTGGCTTATGGACAGGTGGGGTGAGAGCAGAACTGTCGATCAGCAGATCGACTCGTGGCAGACCGAACTGGTCGCCAGTGAAGCGGAGATCACCAAGATCCGAGCCCGCCAAGTGGTGTTGATCCGCCAACTGGACCGTTACCAGGTCGACACCGGCGATGGTGCCCGCACCATGGGCGACTGGACCTCGGCCCAACTCGACCTCTCCTATCAGACTGCTACCCGCCTCACCCAACTAGCCCACGCCAACGACTCCGAGATCGACCAGGCCATGACCGAAGGCCGTTGGGGGTTGGACCGGGCCGCGGCTTTGACCAAACTCCGCTCCGCCGGCCTCAACCCCGACGAGTTTTCTGACGTGGCCGAGAACTATTCGCTGGGCCGCCTCTACGGCCTGTTGGACCAGCTCCGCCACGTCACCCCGACCGACGAGACCGACCTGTTCGAGTATCGGTATCTGGTCATCCAACCATCCCTGGACGAATCGACCTTCAAACTGTGGGGACAACTACCCGGCGTCGACGGCCGCATAGTTGAAAAAGCCCTCTCCCAACGCGAAACCGAATTCCCGGTCCTCCCCAACCAGGGGCAGGGACAGAGGCGGGCCGACGCCTTGACCTCCATCTGCCTCGACTCCCTCACCGGCGGATCAGAAGACAACATGGGTCGGGCGGTGACAGTGGCCGAAGTGTTCATCGACGCCACCCTCGCCGCCCGATCCCACGGAGAGGCCGGTGCCACCGTCTCTTCCGGACCCCGGGTCGGACCCAACACCCTCTCCGAGATCCTCTGCACCGGCAAAATCCGCCTGATCGTCACCGACGGGCTCCACCCCGTGGCCTATTCGGATATGGGAGAAGCCATCCCCAGCCACATCCGAAGATATGTGGCCTGGCGGGACCAAAACCGATGCTCGATCGAAGGATGCCACAGCACCTACCGCCTCCAACCCCACCACATCCGACAACGACAACACGGCGGCACCCACCACCCCGACAACCTCATCACCCTCTGCTGGTACCACCACCACATCGT
>JANMST010000233.1:0-7657 GCA_031389635.1 Acidimicrobiia bacterium
ACGAATTGCGGACGCCCCTGTCCACAATCGAAGGGTACATGGAGGGTCTCATCGACGGCGTGGTCCCAGCCGAAGCGGAGACCTTCGCCTCGGTGGCCGAGGAAGCCGCCCGGCTGAAAAGGCTCGCCTCTGACCTCTCCACCCTCTCCCGCATCCAAGAAACCGGAGGTACAACCCGCCGAACAGAGGTCGATCTCGGAGCGCTGGCCTCCTCGGTCGCCACCAGGCTCCGCCCCCAATTCGACGACCAAAACGTCCAACTGCGAGTTGACACCCCACACCTCAGGGTTACCGGCGACCCCGACCGGCTCACCCAGGTCATCGTCAACCTGCTCGGCAACGCCCTCAGCTATACCCCCTCCGGCGGAAGGGTGGAACTGACCGGTCGGCGGCGGCAAGGCCAAGTCGAGCTAGAGGTCACCGATAGCGGCCGGGGCATCTCCGCCGGGGACCTCCCAAAGGTCTTTGAACGGTTCTACCGGGCCGATCCGACGACTCCGGGTGGAAGCGGAATCGGGCTCACCATCGCCCGCGGGATCGCCCGAACCCACGGAGGCGATGTAGCTGCCAGATCAGACGGCCCAGGCACCGGCGCCACCTTCACCCTGGTCCTCCCCGCCGAGTGACAGCGAACCCAACTTGACGGTGTTGCTGCCTTCACCCAAGGGGCGAAGGCCTTTTTGCATAGGGGGCCGGATGCCTCGTGCCTCGCTGGCGACGAGGTCAACGGACCTTTCAGCGCCTACTGCGAGGCCAAGATCATCGACCAACACGCACTCGAGGCCACAGGTGGCTTGCATTATTCAGAGCTTGATCGAGAGGACCCTCTGCGCCAGGTGGCGTCGAGCGCCGCGTTCCTTCAGGCCTCATTGTTCACCTCGGTCGTGGCCTTTGGTGTCGCTGGCATGGCGATACTGATCGGGGTGCTTTTCATCCTGATCGGTCTGGGCATCAGGGATGTCGCCACCGAGCCACTCGAAGCGTTTAGCAGTTGCCAGGTGGGCCGGAGGGCGGTGGTGGTAAGCATGACCCGAGAACCAGCCAGAAGGACGGACGGCTAGGGTCGCCGCCCTGATGATTCTGCTGTCCGCAATGTGGGAGCCGCCGTTTCGATCATCGCTGCCAACGGCGGCTCTGGTGCCCTCGGCGCGTGTGGGCCCATCTATGGCGCGCGAAGACGGACACCTTGAGCGCTGAACCCGCCCTCCACATCACCGTCGCCTGCCTACGGCCCGTAGACCGGCTCCTCGCTAAAGACGCCTCCATCACATGGGCCGCCCGGGTGCGGCTCGTCAGGTTCTGACCGCCACGGGCAGACGGCACGGGGACCACCATCGATCCTGGAGACGCCGCCCGGTTGTCTGCGCCCACCTCATCACCCCCAGGTGCCGGGGTAGTCGGGTTCCCATTGCCTGTCTCTGGGCCGTCCGAGATCACTAGCGACCACTTCTCCCACCCGCGGTGCATCGGGGTTCGGCAAGGCCGCGGCTTGGCCAACATCGAGCGATCAAGCAGTGACGGGGGTTGCCGATAAGTACCTTGGATCGGAAGGAACCATCGCGGTCGGCAGAGTCAAACTACGGGTGGCGGTCATCGATGACGAAGCCGGCTACTACTTTATTGCCAATCTGCTTGACCAGGCCGTCGGCTACTACCAGGTGGAGTGGTTATCTGATTACGCTTTGGCGCTCAAGGAACTCACGGGTGTGGACGCTGCCGGCGTGGCCCTAATCGATTCTCAGTTTGGCGAGAGGGGCGGTCTCGAGCTCTTAACCGAGGCCAAGAGTGGACGGGAACCGGGTCAGGGTGGCGACTCCCGGGCTCGTCGTTGTCGCATCGAGGGCCTCCTGCGGCACCATTGCCCCTTTCTCCAAAGGATCCTCTCGGTCCCGGTATGAGCTTGTCCCGACGGACTGTCCCGACGGACTGTCCCGACGGACCGCTCGCGGACCAGAGGCCGACCGGTTATCTCAGGTAGCGGGCCTCGTATGTGAACAACCCTGCTCCTGCACGGGATCTCGACAGCACGCCCGGAGGGATTTGAACCCCCAACCTCCTGATCCGTAGTCAGACGCTCTATCCAATTGAGCTACGGGCGCTTGTTTTCCCTTATTCTACGAGGGTTTGCGGCCGTTGAACCAAGGTCTGCGAATCGCTCATTCTGGGTCGACACCCGGATTCAGAACTGTGCCTGTCATTGCAGCGGTCTGATCATCTTGTGACGCCGCTATTCCTCCTATCGCGCCGTAGACAATATCGAACACCTTCTTCGATAGATACACCCGGTTGCGCCGGCCCCCGGTGACTTCCGTCAGAACCCCGGCCGTCATCAGATCTTCGATGGCACGCTGGGCCGTCGGAAAACTCACTCCGAGTTGGCGAGCCACGGCCGACACGGTCACGTAAGGGGTGTCCAACAAACGCTCAGTTAGCCGAACAGCAGTTGGCGTTCCCCCACCTTCCAGGAGCCGAGTCCGCAGTTCCCTTTGGAGGTCGGCTAGACGTACGGATCTCTCCTCGGCCTCACCAGCCATGGCCTCAACGCCATCGAGAAAGAAGTCGAGCCAAGGAAACACATCGGACGAGCGGCGTGTGTGATCCAGCAGCTCGTAGTAGCGGGAACGATTGCGCTCGAAATACGCGGATAGGTACAACGTCGGTTGTGGAAGGACGCCTCTCTCCATCAACATAAGGATGATCAACAACCGCCCGATGCGGCCGTTTCCATCGGCGAACGGGTGAATCGTCTCGAATTGGTAATGGGCGAGCCCAACGGCAACCAGGTCCGGAAGGCGCCGATCGTGCAGGAACACTTCGAGATGACCCATCGCCTCAACCACCTCTCGGGCCGGCGGCGGTACAAACCCAGCCGTCGCCAGGGTCGATCCCGGAACACCGATCCAGTTCTGAGTGGTTCGGAACTCGCCCGGCATCGCGTATTCTCCCCGGACGCCCTGCATCAGGACTTCGTGCGCCTCTCGGATCAGTCGATTGCTGAGGGGCAGTTCCTTCAGCCGCCCGACAGCATGATCGAGAGCTTCGATGTAGTTGACGACTTCCCTCATGTCACCGGTTGGTTCAGCATCCCCAGCTTGGAACTCCAGGAGTTGACCGACCGTTGTCATGGTTCCTTCGATCCGAGAGCTGAGCACCGCTTCTAGTCGGACATAGGGCCCGATCAGTATCTCGGGCGTCGGAAGCAGGCGGCTCGCTCCAGCCAGCCGGTGAATTGCGGCGGTCGCGTCGGTCAGGCGTCGCACGGTCGTTTCTGGGTAGGTCAGAGAGACGGGAAGCGGCGCGGGAAAGAAAGCTTGATAGCCTTCGAGAGTCCTACGGACTTTTCCGGCGACCCACCCTGACTTACTAACGACCTCTTTCATTGGTCGTGAGCTTACTAAAGCCTTGGGCGCTTGTCTTTAATAACGCAACCAGGCAGCCCTGAACTAATCAGTCGATCCAGAAGCCAGCCAGGAGCTACCCATTACCGCGGTCTATGTTTGCAAGCCCTGCAAGGCCTTGATTTCAACAGGGTCTAATTCGAGGTTTTCGCTCGTCGGTGACCTGCGTTTTTCCCGGTCAGCACTGCGCTCAGTCCCGGATACTCCGTTGTCAGACGCTCCATCCAATTGAGCTACGGGCGCTTGATTTCCCAGATTCCTACGAGGGTTTGTGGCTGTTCGAGCCAGTGGACCTTGCAGCACAGCGCTCACCGTGTCCAAATCAGGACGCTCCGATCACCTGAAACACTCGAACGTTCCAGAACCGCCTGGCGCCTCGCCTGAATCTATCGAGCATCCGCATAAGGCCTCGTGATGATCTCGAGGATATGCCCACTCGGATCATCGAAGTACACGCCGCGCCCGCCGTCGTGGGTGTTGATCTCGCTGGCCAGGTTGTGACCGGGGTCCGCCCAATAGGCAAGGCCGCGCTCCTTGATACGGCCGAAAATCTGGTCGAACTCGACTTCGCCCACGAGAAACGCGTAGTGCTGCGGGGTGCCCTCGCCTTCGCCGTCGTAGAAGTCCAACGTCACCTCGTTCCCCACCTCGACACCGAGGAACGGGCCGAAAGGCACCGGTTCAGGCAGCCCGAAGAGGTCCGCGAGGAACGCTGACGAGGCGTGCTTGTCGCGCGAGTAGATGATGGTGTGGTTGAGCTTGATTGTCATGGCTACGGCAGCCTAGGAGCCGAGGCGATGGCCCTGACGAGGAGACCCGCGAGCGAGACACTCTGCCCATCGGTTGTTTGTGGGGTCACCCATGTAGTGCTGCATCGGGTAATGGCCGCTGAAGTCAATCGACAGGCACAATCGAGGTGCCGCTGGTGGCTTTGGTGTTAATCACCGATCCGAGAGGACCGGCACTGGCGCGGTAACGCTCCAGCACCTCCGCCTGAAATTTCTCGAGGTGATCGGTAGCAACCAGCGCGACACACGAGCCTCCGAAGCCGCCGCCCGTCATACGCGCCCCAAGGCAGCCGGGTGAGTCGAGCGCCGCTGCGGTCATGGCATCGAGAGCCGGCGACGAAACCTCGAAGTCGTCCCGGAGGCTGATATGACTCTGGCCCATGAGGCAGCCGGCCTCGATCACATGGTTTCCCGCCAGGCGCTCGGCCATCTCGACCGTTCGGGCGTTCTCGCTGATGACGTGGTGGGCTCGCCTATAGGCCACGGCGGCGAGCTTGCCCCGGTCCGACTCCAACCTATCCATACTGAGATCTCGAAGGGCCCGTACACCGAAGAGCCGCGCAACGGCCTCACAGCTTTCTCGCCGCTCGTTGTACATCGAGTCGACCAGATCCCTCCTGGTTCCGGTATCGAGGATCACTACCACCACACTGTCTGGAAGCCTCACCGCCTGCCGGCTGAGATCACGACAGTCGATCAACATCGCCCGGTCGACCTCTCCGACTGAGCAGATGAGCTGGTCCATGATCCCGCAGCTCACCCCAACCCAGTCGTTCTCGGCCCGTTGACAGAGGAGCGCAGCCTCGACCGGCTCCCATTTGAGCTCGGAGGCGTTGGCGAACGCTCTGGCAACACCAAGCTCGAGAGCCGCCGACGAGGAAAGCCCGGCCCCGGAAGGGATGTCACTGGCGATGACACCATCCCACCCAACCAACTCGTCACCGAGTTGGAGCAATTCATTGGCGACGCCCTGGAGATATGCCACCCACCCACCGCCGCGAGCCAGTGAGTCGAGCGAGAACTCGATGGTGTCGTCCATAAGCTCCGTCCATGCCCTCACCATGCGGTCCGTCCGGGGGCGAAGTGCGAGCCAAACCGCCCGGTCGATGGCAAGCGGGAGTACGAACCCGTCGTTGTAGTCGGTGTGGTCGCCGATCAGGTTCACTCGGCCTGGCGATCGGATCACCGCGGTTGGATGCTGACCGAAACGAGATTCGAAGGTCGCAACAACCCTTTCCTTCGGCGTCACGATGACATCGACGGGTAACGATCGGATCGAGTGGCACGGAGCTTTTCGGCAGCCTTCTCCGGTGTCAGGTCGCGTTGCGGCTCGGCCAGTAGCTCGTAGCCGACCATGAACTTTCTCCGACTTGCGTCCAGGAGCGGCGGATAGAAGTGGGCATGAAGCTGCCAATGGGGAGCCGGTTGGGTCCCAGGTGCGCCATGCCAGCCCATCGAGTAGGGAAAGGACACGTTGAAGAGATTGTCGTAAGGAGCCAACAACTCCTCGAGAGCGATGGCCAGCATGTGTTTCTGTGCACCCGAGAGGTCGGGAAGACGCTCCACAGGCTGTTTAGGAATCAGCAGAGGTTCGAACGGCCCGGCTGCCCAATAGGGGACCACCGCCAACCATTCGGCATTATCCACCACCACCCGTCGCCCTTCCTTCATCTCCAAACCGACGTACTCAAGCAGAAGTGGCCCTTCGATCGACATGAGGTGCCGTCTCTGCTGGATGTCTTCCAGAAGTATCTGGGTCGGAATGGCTGATCCGGCCCAGATCTGTCCATGCGGGTGTGGGTTGGAGGCGCCCATTGCGCCCCGCGGTTCTCGAAGACTTGCACGCACTCGTAGCTACGGGTCAGCCCTTCAACCTCACCGGCCCATACGTCCACATCGCTCAGAATCCCGGGCGCCCCGAGGGTGCCCAAGGACAGGTCATGTCGGGGAGAGAAGCAGATGACCCGACATGTGCCCGGCCCGCCTCGGCCCTCATCAGCGGATGTCGGGTTCGACGACCACCGGTGTGTCCGGCACCAACGAAGCGAAGTCATTGGTGAAGACGAACGACGCTTCGGCTCGGTCGAATCGAACACCGAGCGAGGGGCTCATCTCGCCGTCGAGCATCTACGAGCGAAGGGCCGCCACAGGATCGGGATGTTGTCAAGTCGCGTGGCAGAGTCCGTCCACGAACCGCGGGAGACAGGCTTTAGAGAGGCGATCGCCAAACTCGGGTACGACATCGATCGTGCGGTCGTCTGGACCGATGAGACCGTTGAAGGCGGGGCCGCGGGAGTCGGCGAGCTCCTGCAGAGGTTCCCCGAGACGGACGGGGTCTTCGCCTACACCGACATCATGGCGATCGGAGCCATGGGAGAACTCGCCGACCGGGGCAAGGCGGTCCCGAGCGAAATCCCGGTGATCGGTGTGGACGACGTCGAGGTCAGCGCATTGGTGCGCCCAGCCCTGACAACAGTGCGGATCGACCGAGAGCAGATGGGCACCCGTGCTGTGGAGATGTTGATGCGAATGCGGGCGGATCCGAACGGCCCCGCCAAGCGAGAGATGATCGATGTCTCTCTCGTGGTCCGCCAATCGGGATAGGCCCGGCCGCCTATGCCTGTTCCCATCGGCGTACGATGTCGGCAAGGGTTTCCCAATGCAACACGACGACTTACCAATCATCGCATACCAGTCGTCGGCAGCCTGGGAAGGCTGGCTCGAGGACAACCATGCGAGCTCGCAGGGTTTGTGGCTGAAGATCGCCAAGAAGGCCTCGGGAATCGCGTCGGTCACCTTTCAGGAGGCACTCGACTCGGCCCTCTGTTACGGCTGGATCGACGGGCAGCGCCAGAGCTTCGACGACCTATGGTTCCTCCAGCGATTCACTCCGCGGCGGTCCCGAAGCCGCTGGTCGCAGATAAACAGAGACAGAGTCGCGAGGTTGATCGCGGGAGGCCTTATGCGGCCGGCCGGATTCCAGGAGATCGAGCGGGCCAAGGCGGACGGGCGCTGGGACGATGCCTACCCGAGTCCAAGCAATATCGAGGTGCCTGAGGACTTACGTCGTGCTCTCGACGCAGATCCGCGAGCAGCCGAGGCGTTCGCGGCACTCAACGCCTCGAGTCGCTACTCGATTCTCTATCGGGTTCATCACACCAAGGCTGCTGCCGCTCGCGCTCAGCGCATCGAGCAGTTCGTCGCGATGCTGGCCGACGGCGAAGGCACCTGACCACTCCGCTCCGCTGACGAGTCTTCTTGCGACCCAGGAGGTGCGCGATTCGCACCCTTTGGGTCGCGAGAGCGTCTCCACAAGACCGCTTTGAGACCGAGGAACCGCCCCGCCATAGAGCCGG
Source organism: Acidimicrobiia bacterium (assembly GCA_031389635.1). Lineage (GTDB taxonomy): Bacteria > Actinomycetota > Acidimicrobiia > Spongiisociales > ZC4RG35 > DATEEG01. The sequence continues at coordinate 7,543 of JANMST010000233.1, forward strand.
CCGCGGTGTCACAATCGCCGGATGAGCGAAATCGAAAGACTGTCAGAGCGTTTCTGGGACCTATCCCTGGAAGCGAGCCCGTCGATGGCCACCCTGCTGGGGGACCACCGGTTCG